>DNMA01000037.1:0-139 GCA_003489505.1 Legionellales bacterium
ATGAAGTGACTTCCGAACAACGTCGCCAAGCCAAAGCCATTAACTTTGGTTTAATCTATGGCATGTCTGCATTTGGTTTAGCAAAACAATTGGATATCTCAAGAGGTGATGCACAAAACTACATTAATCGTTATTTTGA
>DNMA01000037.1:471-605 GCA_003489505.1 Legionellales bacterium
CGCTACCAAGGTGTTTTAGCCTATATGGATAGAATACGGGCTTTGGCAAAACAACAAGGCTATGTAGAAACCATTATGGGTAGAAGATTATACCTCCCCGATATCCAAAGTAAAAATATGGCCAGACAAAAAGC
>DNMA01000037.1:923-1243 GCA_003489505.1 Legionellales bacterium
GCTGAACGCATTGCCATTAATGCCCCCATGCAAGGCACTGCTGCTGATATCATCAAAAAGGCCATGAATAATTTATATGACTGGCTTAAAAATCAAAACGAGATTCGTGGCGATATGATTATGCAAGTACATGATGAATTGATATTTGAAATTCATGAAGATGATGTCGAGGCCTTTATGCCCCACCTCCAAAACATGATGGAGCATGCGGTAGAACTCAAAGTGCCTTTACTGGTCAATATGGGCAGTGGGCTCAATTGGGATGAGGCGCATTAATTTGACTATTTTAGTCATGACGTTTACGGAGTCTATTCCACAAA
>DNMA01000037.1:1550-6532 GCA_003489505.1 Legionellales bacterium
TTTACGGAGTCTATTCCACAAAAGTCATGACTTTTACGGAGTCTATTCCACAAAAGTCGGAGTTATTCTCTCTGTATTTTAATTCTTCCAGTGCACAATTCCTTCTTGGGTTGCCATAAAAACCTCATCGGCAACACGATGGGCAAATATCCCATTTTCTACAACACCTACGATTTGATTGATTTGGCTTTCCATCACTTTAGGCTCAAGAAGTTCTAACTGATAGACATCTAAAATAATATTGCCATTATCAGTGATAAAGCCCTCGCGATAATTGGGACTACATTTTAATTTCATCAACTCTCTGGCCACAGCACTTCTTGCCATAGGCAGTACCTCAACGGCGACAGGGAAATCCCCCCAATATTGCACCATTTTAGATTCATCCGCTATCGCAATAAATTTTTTAGCATAGGTAGCCAGAATTTTTTCACGGGTTAAAGCACCACCCCCACCTTTTTTCATTTCTCCTCTGGCATTGATTTCATCAGCACCATCGACATAAATTGAAATTTGCGGAACCACATTCATATCAAGAACTGGAATGCCCTTCTCTTTCAAGCGCTTAGCTGTTTCATTAGAACTTGCAACACAAGCATCAATTTTATGTTTTATTTTTGCCAATTCATCAATAAAATAATGGACTGTAGAGCCACTACCGACCCCAATGACCATATCTTCTTCGATACAAGCGATTGCGGCTTCTGCTGCCATTTTTTTTAAATCATCTTGCGAATACATGTTTTATCCTTTTTACATAAGAGGTCTTATTGTCACCTTGAAATCATGTCATGTAAATTGATTTTTTGTTTCAAAATACATTAAAAAAGTTTATTCTAAAATTATCAACTTATTATCAATGAATATCATGATCTACGACAATATCTTACAAACGATTGGCAATACACCTGTTGTACGCTTAAATCATATTGGCAAGGAGCTCGCTTGCACTTTTTATGCAAAATGTGAATTCTTCAATCCCGGTGGTTCGATTAAAGATAGAATTGGTTATGCCATGGTTGAAGATGCAGAAAAAAGAGGAATTATTAAACCTGGCGATATATTGATTGAACCCACCTCTGGCAATACAGGGATTGGTATTGCATTAGCCGGCGCGGTCAAAGGTTATCAAGTGATTATTACCATGCCTGCTAAAATGAGCATGGAAAAACAATTAGTTTTAGAGCGCCTCGGAGCAACCATTTATCGCACGCGTACGGAAGCGGCCTGGAATGACCCTGATAGCCATATTTCTTTAGCTAAAGATCTCCATCGAGAAATTCCTCATTCTCATATTCTGGACCAATATAATAATCCCATGAATCCAGATATTCATTTTAAAACCACCGCTCAAGAAATCATCAATGATTTTGGACAAGATTTAGATATGGTTGTTGCAGGTGTTGGCACAGGTGGAACAATTACAGGAATTGCTAAACATTTAAAAGAAGCCATGCCCCATATTCAGATCATTGGCGCTGACCCCATTGGCTCCATTTTAGGCGGTGGCGATGAAGTCAAACCTTATTTGGTGGAAGGGATAGGTTATGACTTTGTGCCCAATGTTTTAGATAATCAAGTGGTAGACCGTTATATCAAAACCAATGACAAAGACTCCTTCTTAATGGCACGACGCTTGATTCGTGAAGAAGGCTTATTAGTGGGTGGTTCATGTGGGGCGGCAACTTGTGCGGCATTAGAAGCAGCAAAAGAGCTCAAAGAAAATCAAAAATGTCTTATCATCTTATCAGACTCTATTCGCAACTATTTATCAAAATATGCTAATGATGAATGGATGATGGCTCATCAATTTTTAGAAAAGCCATGACAAGCTGGTGGAAGACACTAAAAAACCGTTATACTTACTACCAATGGCAAAAGGCGTTTCAAATCAAAAAGCACCTGCAAAATATTGAAAATATTTTTCATGATGTGAATGGTTTTGAATTATCCTACCTAGAAAAAAAAGACCATCCCAACTTAAGTCTGACTTATGGGGAAATTCATTTAGAGAGCTTTTTAGCATTACTATCCTTGGCCAAACCTCGGCCTGAACATGTATTTTATGATTTAGGTTCGGGTGTGGGTAAAACCGTTTTTGCTGCCAGCATGGTTTATGGTTTTCAAAAAGCCTACGGTATTGAAACTTTAAAAAATTTAAACTCAATTGCAAGAAATAAACAAAAAAAACATGCCAGGGATTTAAATATGGAGTTTATTCAGCAAGATGTCCAGCAAGTCGATTGGCATGATGCTCATATCTTATTTATGAATGTTGCAAGCTTTGTCAGTGATACTTGGGAGGCCCTTTCAAAAAAACTTTGTGAAAAACCTGCCCCCATAATCATTACCTGCTCAAAACCACTGAACAACCAGAAATTTTCAATTCACGAAACCAAGGTTTTATGTTCTTGGGGAATAGTCCCGGCTTTTATACACACAATCAAAATAACCTGATCTTTTTTCTTTCAACGAAATGCTCGCAGACCATTGAATATTTTTTGTATATGTCTATACTGGATTATAAGGATTTTTTATAGCAAGCAATTATTAAATGATAAAATCAAAATTGGATGAGTTTTTAGCAGCTGAACTAACCCATTTATCAGAAAAAAAAATTCAGGAATCCACCAAGTTCATTATCCAACTTATGGTTGACGCTATCAGCCTTGGTCATCGTATCGAAATCAGAGGTTTTGGTAGTTTTTCATTAAACCAACGCCCATCAAGAGAATCCTTCAATCCCAAAACAGGTAAAAGAACAAACACCAATGAAAAATTTATTCCCCATTTCAAGCCCGGAAAGACTTTAAAACAGGGAATTGAGGATAATAAAAAACATTATCCTATTCAAGACGAAGATTAAGTTCTCGGCAAGGTCACCCCAAGTTGTCCCTGGTATTTTCCATTTCTATCTTTATAAGAAACATCACAAGGCGAACTCGCTTCTAGAAAAATCATTTGCGCAACACCTTCATTTGCATAAATCTTAGCAGGCAAATTCGTGGTATTTGAAAACTCTAAAGTCACATGTCCTTCCCATTCAGGTTCTAATGGCGTCACATTCACAATAATACCGCAACGCGCATAAGTTGATTTACCTAAACAAATGGTTAAAACACTTCTTGGAATTCTAAAATATTCAATGGTACGCGCCAATGCAAAAGAATTGGGCGGAATCACGCACACATCTGACTCCACACTGACAAAACTATTTTCATCAAATGCTTTGGGGTCGACAATGCTCGAATTGATATTGGTAAAGATTTTAAATTCATTTGCACAGCGTACATCATAACCGTAGCTGGATACCCCATAAGAAATAATACGTTTGTCTTGACTTTCACGGACCTGACGCGCTTCAAATGGCTCAATCATGCCATGGGTTAAAGCCATATCGGTAATCCAACGATCTGATTTTAAAGACATATCAAAAGTCCCCTTATAAATTATCTTTTAGAAATATACACCGATTTGTGCAGAAATCATATCATAAGATGAGCCTGTTCCAACAGTATTATTATTTACCGAACCTGCTGGTGCTGCACCATTTGCAAATTGGTTAGCTCCATAATCAATGTCATGACGGTACTCCAAGCTTTCTACAGTATCTTTCCATATTGAAATATTATACGTTCCTATAATTCGGTGTTTTGGTAGATTCAAAGCTAATAACTCATTGGTCCATTGATAGCCTACTGACAAGCCGGAAGGACGGTTAAAGGTCATAAAAGTCACACCAGCCTCCACTTGACCTGCACTTCCCATCGCTCCATTGCCATTGTAACTCAAGTCTTGCTGTCTAAATGCTTTTAAGTTGGTTATCCACTCTGCTGTTAGGTTGTAGCGATCAAAACTAATCGTCACATGCGTGCCACCCGCGGGAGTTTTCGCAACGGCTTCATTACCATTATTATTTGATGCAAAACCTGCAAATGTATTGGCTTGGGTCGGCCCTGTATATTGCATCCCTGATGCATCATCTACAGAAGTGAGGTAACTGACACCAAATTCACCAGTGAAATCATGCGCATTAACAATATAACCCCAGTTCAAACCACCTGCAATTTGGTCGCCTAAAGTGGTATCCGTTCTGAAAGCATAAGCTGCGGCAAAAGGACCTGAATCTGTTTGCGACTTATAACCTAAAATGATTGGGCGGGTTCGCACTCGTGAGTAAACCATGGTTAAAGGTGCACTCACCATCGCGGTCGAATATCTGGCAAATGGCGCAAAAAGTTGTCCTGCCGTCATGTAATAGGGTGATTCATCTAAGTCACCAATATTAATAAAACCCATATTCAAACCAAAAGGTGAATAGTTCACACGTGGGCCACCACCTGGAGGAGGTGCTTGGTTATAAGCTATACCCATGTAAGCTTCAACTTTATCATTCAAAAAAGCTGCTACGTCAAGTTCGCTGGAAGCAAAAGTCCAATCGCCGACAGAGTTATTATTATAGGCTCGCCCCCAGTATCCCATCGGCTCTGCTTTACCACTGAGCATGATAATTGGCATGTTTGGTGCTGAATAGCCTACTTTTTCATAAGCACGATATAAATTACGTCTTTGCTGCATCAAACGAATATCTCGGTTAATACTGGAAATATTCACTAAATAATCCGAACCATCAAAAGCTGGACGAGAACCTAAATAAGGCGAGCTCACAACAGGCGTACCCGCAATATAAGTTAATACGCGACCATCAGCAACTAAAGCAGTTGGATAAAAATCGACTGACTCTGGGTCAATATCCATGGAACGCACAATCACTTGAGAATCATGAACGCTTGGGTCAATTTTAACATGGGGTTTCCGAGGATGCGTACTGCCTGCAACCAAAGGACGTTTTTTCAAACGTTTTAAACGATTTTTATTATCTTCTGGTGGTGTATCTAAAGAATCTGGTGAACGCACTACATTGGCTTTAATCACTTGCATAGTCGCAGGCTGCACCTGAGTGTTCACCTTGGACAACTGAT
>DNMA01000166.1 GCA_003489505.1 Legionellales bacterium
CATATTCGATTTAAAATTGCAGCGGTGATGGAAAATCCTGCTCATACTGCCAAGCAACAGCCCTTTTACGCTATTCAAATTAATAATTACACAAAAAGAAGAACTGGCTCTAACCCCTTATACTTTCAGTGGAGTTATGCAGCCCAACCTGGTGTGCCATGGAAAACAGTACCTCAAAAAGGTACCAACTCTGGCTCAAATGCCACTTATAGTTACGTCGATTGGCAAAATTACGATTTAGCTTTTGCAGCCAGTGAAATTGATATTGGCGATATAGTTGAACTAGTCGTTTTAGCAGCAGGCTGTTCCCCGGGAGGTCATGATGGCCATGTTTATTTAGACAATGTGACTACAGCACCACTTACAGCAGGGCTTTTAATTTCTGCAGTAGGCAATCCAACAACCACTCCAGGTGGTACTATCATATACACCTATACTTATCAAAACTTTAGCTCCACAGCGACGGCATCCAGTCCAAAAATCATTGCAGCGATGCCTGTCACCCAAAATTCATCCACACCATTTCCAACCATTTTCAGCCAAATTGTCCAACAACCATCATCAGGTGAAACCTGTTCTTTTATACCAAGTTCTAATACTGTAGAATGTGATTTGAGTGATTTAGGACCTAATGCATTGGGTACATTTCAGTTAGAAGTAAATGTCCCTGGTGATTGGCCAACATCCTATGGCCCTATCAATAATGGCAACTATACCATTGAAGCAACTGGCCTCAATCCAGTTTTAGGGAATCTAGTTCAAACCACGATGAATCCAGCACCGCCCCCACCTGTCAATAGTTTTTTAGTCGTTGATGTATCAGGATTAGGGACACCCAATCTACAAGATGGTGAGGCTTATAATGGAACCTATACCTGTACCAATACATCCTCAAACCATGCACCTCAAGCCACCTGTGATATCAGCAGTTTACCAGAGGGATTAGAAAAAGACCTTTGTAACATCACACCAGCTTCTACTGCCTGGACCTCTCCCAGCACCATTCCAGCGGGTCAAACCGTGACTTGCACCGTCACTGGTAGTGTTTCCTCTCCTTTATCCAAGGAATATGATGTATTGGTGTCATCAAACTCCACCAATAACACCAACTCAACAACTAATTATGCGATAGTTCCTTTTAAAATTTATAATAATCCTGTCGATATTCCAGCGACTTCCAATGGGTCTACAGTCATATCCCCTGCCCCTATTTGCTGTGGACGACCTATTTTGACTTATGATTTACCCATTAGCAGTGATTTGGCAGCTACTTACTCTGTGGTGGGAACCACAGGAAATATTCGCTGCAGTATTGGACTAACAGGTAATAATTACTATGTCAAAGTTTATGGAAGACCAGGAACTTGTACAATTCAAGGTTTAAAAAATGGTGAGATTTCTGCGCCGCTGGTATTAGTTGCTTCTTGATGCTAAGGAAGATTGAATGTCTAAAATATTAAATTTAAGTAGTTTGATGATGCTGGTACCTTTTTCAGTATTAGCAGAAAAGAATTTTGAAAAAAAATGGGATGGTTTGTATTTAGGTGGGAATATTGGTGGATTTATCAATCAACCCAGCATTAATGCTCATCATGTTGCCTTCACTAATGCCAATGGCATTTGCAATCAAAAGCCAAACTACAATAGTGCGTTGATTGGCGCTCAAGCAGGTTTAAGTCACCAATTTAAATCTAAACTGGTCATGGGCATTGAGGGGGATTTTTCTTACCCGTTTACCCAAAGTACCCAAACAAGCTGCACTTGTGATTTCTATCCTCAATATTATGACCAATTTAATTTGACCTTTCGAAACCAAGGATCGATTCGAGGTCGAATTGCTTATGCCGCAAGTCAAAATATTTTGCCTTATTTTACCGCAGGTGCAAGTTTTGCGAATATGGCGGCGAACTATAACAACGAGGTTGACGATCATTACTATGGCACAAATATTCAACCTGGATGGACAGTTGGGGGCGGTCTAGAATGGGCCTATTCCAAACAATTATCTCTTCGCATCGATTATTTTTATCAGCAATATAATAGATTGGAAATGCAAATACCTAGTATCTATGACATCTATGATTCTTCTGCTCAAGGAATATTTTCTTTAAACAGTCATCGCATTCAATTTGCAATAAATTATTGGTTCCCAGAATTATGATTGATCATGAACTAAGCCTCATCTATAATACGTTGATTCTTTGTTAAATCATGCAATAATAAAATCTGTCAAAGGACTTCACTTACAAAAAGATTTGTAAGGGTATTTTAAGGAAAAATTATGTTACGACGGCTTTTAATACCATTATTTTTAATCACAACATCCTATGCAGCTACACCTATTGATGGATTATATTCAGTCGGATTTGGTGGGCTCGCCTTAGTTCCAGGTAACTTCAATAACTATATCAATAACTATCAAGTCAATAGCAGCAAGTATAACTCAGGCTTTGATGCGGGTGGCGCGCTAGGTTATAAACAAGCTTTTTGGCGTTATGAAGCTGAAGTCACTTATATTAAAGCTGACCTCAATCGAGTACAAATCAATCAAATCACTTATAACAATCCAACCACAAATGGCTATAGTCAAGGATTGGTGGGCTTACTTAATGCTTACATCGACCTCCCTTATAAGCAAGCTACATTATTACAACCTTTTATAGGTGCAGGTCTTGGATATGCATGGATTCAAAATCATCTTAATCTACAGCCTATTATTAATTCAACCATCAATAACAACTCTTTTGCGTATCAAGGTACGGTAGGACTTACCTTTCATTTTTCAGAAAATTATGCTTTAAATTTTGCCTACCGCTATGTCGGCACAACACACATGGATAGTTTAGGCAGTACCTTTGGGGCCCATTTAATCAATGGTGGTGTGATATATCGTTTTGATGAGTGTGAATTTAAATAGGAATTTTTATGAATCTTAAAACCAAGCTGGGATGCTCCTTACTTTTAACTGCTGCTAATCAAATTTATGCTTTAAATCCTACGCCAGGCGTCTATGCTGGCGTCATCGTCGGCGGATCAGGTCAACTTTCCCAAAACGCATCATATTTAAAACCCTTTATAGACTATCAAGTACAATCAAATACTACTTTAGGTCAACGCGTTCAAGAATTAATTGATAAAAGAAATAGTAACGCCAATCGGACATATAGCCTCAATTATAATATTTTGGGTCTGGTTGGCGGTCAAATTGGTTATCGTTATGATAAATTTCGTTTTGAAGGAGAGGTTTTTTACAACTCTGCACCTTATAAAAATTTCAGGATTAGCAATGGTGTGGATACTTTGACATTAAGTAATGATGATACACAAGATAATTATATTTCAGGTAGCACAGATACCACGGGCATCATGTTCAACATGTTTTTAGATTTGTTACCACCTGACTACATTGACTCCAATTTTGCACCTTTTTTAGGCATTGGTGGCGGTTATGCACGAGTACGAAATAACTTCCAATTTTTTGTAGAGGGAGAGCAAGTGAACCAATACCGTGAAAGCCGCACACAAGGCGCGGCTGCTGGACAACTCATGGCTGGCGTTTTATATTTCTTAGATGATTTTAGTAATTTTGGCATAGATTTTAGATTCTTCTCAACCGCAAAAATCAATCCTAATATTGGTCCATTAGGTTATTCTTATAACGCCCAATTTGCTTCAATCAACTTAACATTTAATGGAGCATTGAACTTTGGTTAAGCATCATCTTTGGCCATCACTTTTAGCTGCCAATCTTTTAAATCTGCAAAAAGATATTAAGACTTTACAAGCGCATGATGTCAATCAGATTCATTTAGATATTATGGACAATCACTATGTCCCTAACTTAAGTTTTGGTCCGGATTTTTGCCGACAAATTCATCAGAAATTTTCACAAATCATTATCGATGTACATCTAATGATTCATCCTGTTCAGTCAATGATTGAGACTTTTGCAAAAGCTGGCGCTCATCGGATATCTATCCATGCAGATGCTTGTACCCATTTGCATCATTCTCTTCATGCCATCAAAAAACTTGGCTGCCAGGCAGGATTAGCCATTAATCCTGGAGAATCTATTGAGCATTTACAATGGTGTCATCACTTATTAGACTATATTCTAATCATGACCGTTAACCCGGGATTTGGTGGCCAAAAAATAATTCCTGAAGTTTATCAGAAAATTCAAAAAATTCATGACCTGTACCCTCACTTGAGTATCATGGTAGATGGTGGCGTGGATTTATTAAACATCAAGGATTTAAAACAGTATGGTGCTCAGGATTTTGTTGTAGGTTCTGCTTTATTTCAAGCAAATGATTTTCCTCAGTGTATTTCACCCTTTTTAGAGATGACTTCATAAGATGTTTTTAAGAATTTTATTTGGGCTTTTTTTTGCAACTTCAGCATTTTCAATTTCAAGTAGTGCTTATCTTGAAAAATTCAGTAATTATCGTTACTGGTCTGCGCATCTGCCACCTCAATATAATCCTCAATTAGTTAATTTTATTAATCAACCAGGCCCATTGGCCAAAAAACTCAGAGAGAAATGGTTGGCATTTCTCGGTGAAAAACAAAACTGGCCGCTTATTGCTCAATACTATCAGCCTTCCAATTCGACTGTCATACAATGTCACGTAGCCTTTGCTTATTGGCACGAACATCAAACACAAAAAGCTATCCAGATTGCAACACCCCTTTGGTTAGTGGGTCATCAGCAACCTATTGCCTGTGATAGAATATTTCAGGTATTAAACCGTCAACACGATTGGCGAGCTAAATACCGAAACCGTCGTATCAAATTAGCGTTGGATGAAAAAAATCTTTTGCTTGCGAGACAATTATTAAATCATGGCGGCATTTTTGACAAATTAGCATCAGATCAATTTGCAAAGATTCATAATCAACCGGAAGCAATCACCAAACTTAAACATGGCCCTTGGCATGCAGAAGAGACCTTATATGCCCTCAAAAGAATGGTTCTATTAAATCGCTCGGATACGAATGTTCAAAAGTATTATCATTTGGCATTAAGCCATCAATGGTTAGGTGATGACCAACAACAAAGATTTGCAAGTTTTATGTCATTGTACATGGCCATGCGTAATAAAGAACAAACAATTTCTTGGTTCTCAAAAATTAGACCACAGTATTACGATGAGTCCGTCTTAGAATGGCAGATGCGCTATGCATTGCTTCACCAAAGATGGGCTCGTGTTAAAACTATGATTTTAAAAATGAAAAAGCCTCTTAATTCTGAGCAGACTTATTGGTTAGCCCGTGCAGAACTCAAATTACACCAAAACGAATTAGCCTTAAAAAGGTTAGCACGATTATCTAAAGAAAGAAGCTATTATGGTTTTCTGGCCAGTCTTCAATTGCGCACACCCTTTTCATTTCAAGAAAGTGCTAGTTGCCACAATTACCAAGCCTTACGCCCCTACTCGCCCATATTGAATGAAATCAGACAAGCTTATCAACAAAAATATGTCGGTAAGGCCTCACAATTGATTAATGATTTTATGTTAGAGTTACCCAGAAACCAACAATGCGCAATGGTTGATTGGGTGAGTAACCAGCTCAATTGGACTAGTCAGGCTATCTTTTTAAGCAATCAGCCGCATCTATTTAATCAAGTCAGTGTTCGCTTTCCAGTTAAATATGTCAGCATCGTTCAACAGCAATCTCGCTATAATCATCTCAATCCCGAGTTTGTTTACTCCATTATTCGTCAAGAAAGTGCATTTCACCCGGAAATTGTCTCACCTGTTGGCGCAAAAGGATTGATGCAACTCATGCCCAGAACAGCAAATCTTATCAGTAAACGTTACCATATTCGTTACAAAAATGAAAAAGACTTGTTTAATGGCCCCAAAAATATTGAATTGGGTACGCGTTATCTAAATGATTTAAATCGAAGTCTTAAACACCCTTTATTGGTTGCAGCTGCCTACAATGCTGGTCCACAAGCAGCAATGAACTGGGTCAGAACCTATCCTGCGCCAGACATTGTTACTTGGATTGACACCCTACCCTGGAAAGAAACCAGAAATTACCTCAAAAATATCGTAGCATTTAATGTCATTTATCAGCATCGCTTACATAAAAAGGTCAATATTCGGGAGGTTCTCAAGCCACTTCCTGGTCAAAATCAGCGCGCAATTTGAAAGTACATCCATTTAAATTGATGATAATCTTGTGCTGATATTTGGTCTTTTAAGAGAAAATATCTTTTTTGCTTACCAACAAAAACGATGACCCAGCCAAAATCCAATAGTTTTAGAGGCTCATCTTCTAAAATATATTGGGAATAATGAAATAACATACCAGAAGCACTGAATTCTATGCCTTTTAGTATCAATAAATGAGAATGTAGTGATAAAAATAAAAAGCAGAATAAAATTGAAAAGTAATGCTGATTAAAAGCGCTAATTAACAAGAAAAAACAGGATGCTAGCAATATAGCCAGTTGATATTTTTTAAATAATAATGATGAGGATAATTTAAACATAAAAAAAGTGGCCATCAGGCCACTGTATCAATAAAGAGAAAAAAATATTATTGAGATTTTTTAGAATCAATAACTGAGCCTTGGTTTTTTTTCCACATCGCTGCTTCTTTGTGGTGACGACTATCTCTTCTACCCATTCTTTGATCATGATTTTTTTTCATATGATGAACTGCAGCAGCTTCCTTTTTATCAACACTAACCGCAGGAGCAGCAAAAGAAGCTACAGAAAAACCAGCTACAACTAAACCAACTATTAATTTAGAAACGTTCATTGTAATCTCCATATATTTTAATTTCCTATTTAAATATAGCACATGATTAACAAAATGAAAGAGATTACAATAAAATTTATAAAAAAACATCAAAAGACTATTTTTTATTCTTTTTGTTTCTTTTGATGTATTTCATCATGCGTTTACGTTTATTAACTTGTCTATCTGAAGGCTTGTTTTTTTTCAAAGCAAAAGGATTTTCACCAGATTTAAATACAAATTCAATTGGAGTTCCGACTAAGTTCAAGGACTCCATAAAAAAGTTTCGTAAAAAGCGCTTATAGCTGTCAGGAATATCATCGACTTGATTACCATGAATCACAATCGTTGGCGGTTGAAGGCCACCCATATGAGCAAAACGAAGTTTGATGCGTCGCCCTTGAACCAAAGGTGGTTGATGGGTCGTTACCGCATTTTGCAACAAACGCGTTAGAAAAGATGTGGCGTGTTTTTGATTTGAAGCGGCATATGCTGATTGAATGTCTGTCCACAACTGACGCATACCAAAGCCTTTCAAAGCAGAAATAAAACGAATTTCATAGAAATGCTGAAATGGCATCCGTAATTCAATTTTCTGTTTAATAAGCTTTTTCTCATCATCATTAAGCAGATCACATTTATTAAATGCAATCACCAGCGATTTTCCTGCCTCAATCACATAATCAATTAAATGCATATCTTGATCAGTAATCGGTTCTTGTCCATTGATAATCACCAAACTGACATCACAAGCATCGACAGCTTGCAAAGTTTTAATCACAGAAAATTTTTCAACCGCTTGAGACACTCTTGAGCGTCTTCGAACGCCTGCAGTATCCATAAAAATATAGTTTTTTCCGTAAAGTTCCACTGGGATTTCAATTGTATCCCGGGTAGTACCTGGCATATCATAAACTACAACTCTTTCATGCCCAACTAGACGATTAATAAAAGTTGATTTACCCACGTTAGGTCGGCCAATGACCGCAACCTTAATAGGGGTTTCTTGTAACACTAAGGATTCTTCTTCTAATTTAGGCCAATCTTGTGTTACTTCGTCTAAAACATCAAAAATACCACGAGAGTGCGCTGAAGATACACAATGAATCTGATTAAAACCTAAACGTTGAAATTCACTCGCGGCAATATCAGGAGGCATTGACTCGGTTTTGTTAATCAATAGATGTAAATTTTTACTATATTTTCTTAATTTTTTGGCTAATTCAATATCAACAGGGGTTAAACCTGCACGTCCATCGACTAGAAAGAATATAACATCTGCTTCTTGCAAGGCGAGTTCAGCTTGTTGACCTGCTAAATTGTCAATATCAGATTCTAGTTCACCAATACCGCTGGTATCCACAACCATAAAAGGTCTATTGTTATAAAGTGCTTTACCATATTGTCTATCACGCG
Source organism: Legionellales bacterium (assembly GCA_003489505.1). Lineage (GTDB taxonomy): Bacteria > Pseudomonadota > Gammaproteobacteria > Legionellales > Legionellaceae > UBA2653. The sequence continues at coordinate 8,173 of DNMA01000166.1, forward strand.
TGACACCAGGAAAATCAGCAACTAATGCGGCCTTGGTTTTAGTAATACAATTAAATAATGTTGATTTTCCAACATTGGGACGTCCTACAATTGCAATAACAGGTAACATTTTAATTTCTCAAACTTAATCGATGTATCTGACCATTGGTGGTCAATACGTAACACACATCACCATCAATAAGGGGTGATGAAACAATGCTTCCTGGCAGTTGTAATTGTCCTATAAATTGTCCGCTAGATGGCGATATACCATGAAGTGTTCCGAGGCGATCGCCGACCCAAATTTGACCATGCCAAATCACAGGAGCAGTGAGTCCTCTTGCATTTAAACCTTTTTGGGTCCAAAGTACTTGGCCATCTGATTTATGATAAGCCCAAATACTATCTGAACTACTCACCAAGACGAGTGTAGAACCAATAAATGCTAAATCATGATAAGTAGAGGCTTTGCGTTTCCATAAAAATTCAGATTGAAGAATAGAATAGGCGCCAACCTCGCCCTGATAAGATGCTATATATAAGCGGTCTTGGTCAATTAGGGGGTTAGTATCAACATCATTTAGTCGTTCAACCTCACTCACCCCTCGGGCATAACTAATATGTTGTTGAAATACTGGATGACCTTTTAATGGCTCTAAACCAACAATGCTGCCATCCGAGAAACCCACTAGTATGCTATTTTGATAATAAACAGGTGAAGAACTTGCTTTTAAAATAATTTCAGTAGTGCTATGTTCATACTTCCAATCTTTATGCCCTGTTTTTAAATCAATACAATAGACAACACCTGTAATGGTTTTTACATAAATTTTACCAGCATAAACAAAAGGTTTAGCAAGAATATCATTGGAAACTGATATACGCTGTAAAACTTTGCCATTATTTCTATCCAGAATATACAAGGCAGAATCATCGCCAGTCACAATTAACTTGTTATCGGAAATCACAGGACCTGCAAGAAGACTTAAATGTGTTTCAAAC
>DNMA01000168.1:0-3995 GCA_003489505.1 Legionellales bacterium
CCACCACTTCGGCAACACGAACATTAAATCACAGACTCTGTAGGTTTCCAGTTATCAATTTGAGGGTTGAGGCACTGGTAACTGATTTGGAGTTGAATCTGTCTTTAAATCTTTGTTTTGTACAGTATGCAAGTTTGGTCGATTATACGACGGAGCTGCTGATATGAGCAAGCTGGTAATAAAAAAACTGATTAATAAGCCACCAGTTAATCTAAATAAAAAATTACCTGTGCCTTGACTCCCGAATACAGTCGCTGACGCTCCAGAGCCAAATGCAGCACCCATTTCAGCTCCTTTACCCTGTTGGATGAGAACTAAAATGATTAGCATTACTGAAATAATAAAATGTAAAACTAGCAACAAACTATACATTGTGTAATTTCCAATAACTGTTCTACTTTTAATGAGGCACCACCAATTAGCACCCCCTGCCCTTCTTTAATATTGTTAATGGCTTTAATGTTATCTAAAGTAACACTTCCACCATAAAGAAGAGGTACATTATGAGACTGTTTATCAATTTTAGCAACAATCTCTCTGATATCTTTAAAAACTTCTTGTATCTCTTTTGGAGTTGGCGTAAGCCCTGTTCCAATTGCCCATACGGGTTCGTAAGCAATTATACTCTTTTCTAATGAAAATGCATCATTAATTTTTAGACTTTCAAGCTGTCGCTCGAGAACGGCTCGAGTTGCTTTATTTTGATACTCTTCTAAGGTTTCCCCGATACAAACGACAGGTATCATACCATAGTCTTTCACGAGATAAAATTTCTTTGCAATCAAACTTTCATCTTCTTTTAATACATGTCTTCTTTCTGAATGACCAATTAAAACATAATAACATCCTAAATCTTTAGCCATAGCAACAGAGAGTTCTCCAGTAAAAGCACCTTTATCTTGGGAATAGACATTTTGTATGCCTAAATGAAAGTGCTCCTGATTTATCACCTGGTTAAATTCAGCTAAATAAACTGCTGGAGGGAAAATTACCAAATCGATATCAGGATTAATTTTTGCCTGTTTGAGCGTTTGGATATAATGTCGGGTCATTGCCATATCCCCATTCATTTTCCAATTTGCCATCACCCATTTTTTCACTTATGTTGACTCCCAAAGATTTAAAATTTATGCATTTTCTTTGATTTGATTAACGACTTGCTCAATATCATTTTTTCTTTCTATCAGTTCTGCCTCATTTGGACCTTCCAATAGAATTCTTAATAAGGGTTCAGTGCCAGATGGTCTGACTAAGATCCGACCTCTCCCCTCTAACGCATTTACATGCTTTTCAATGACGTGCATCACATCGGCGCTTTCCATCAGTACAGAAGCATTAGCGGTTTTGATATTCAACAGCACTTGTGGATAAAATTGAATTTCTGACATCAATTCAGCAAGTGATTTTTGTTCTCTAACCATGTTAGCTAGAACCTGCAGTGCTGCAATAATACCATCACCTGTTGTTGTTTTATCTAGACAAACAATATGCCCTGAGGTTTCGCCACCAATAATCCAGTTATTTTTCTTTAATTCAGCTAGAACGTATCGATCACCAACATTCGATCGTATGAATGGAATTTGTAGTTCTTTAAATTTGACTTCCAAAGCCATATTGGTCATCAGTGTTCCAACGACTCCTCCTTGCAATCGTTTTTGTTCATGTCTATCTGTTGCAATAAGGTATAAGACGCCATCTCCGTTAATCAATTGACCTTGATGATCAACCATCACCACGCGGTCACCATCACCATCAAAAGCAATACCTAAATCTGCCTGACATGCTAAGACTTTTGCTTGTAAATGCTCAGGATGTGTCGAGCCACATTCATGATTAATATTTAATCCATCAGGTTTATCGCCAATGACAATGACTTGCGCACCTAACTCTTTAAAAACGCTCGGCGCTACTCTATAAGTTGCACCATTGGCACAATCTAAAACAATTTTTAAACCATTGAGGCGTAGTTTTGAGGAGATGGTCGATTTACAAAACTCAATATAACGACCATTTGCGTCATTGATACGACTGGCTTTACCTAAAAGATGGGGTTCTTGGAGTTCAAAAGGCTTTGCCATTTCTGCTTCAATCGCCAATTCTATTTCATCAGGCAATTTTTCACCATTAGAATCAAAAAATTTAATTCCGTTGTCCTGATAGGGGTTGTGGGATGCACTGATGACAACACCTGCATTGGCTCTAAAGGTTTGCGTCAAATAGGCAATAGCAGGTGTTGGCATAGGACCAATCAAGCGCACATCAACGCCTGCAGCAGAAAAACCAGCCTCTAAAGCCGATTCAAACATGTAACCTGATATTCGAGTGTCTTTACCGATAATGACTTTTTTATGATCCGTGTGATTTAAGACTCTGCCTAAAGCCCACCCAAGTTTCATAATAAATTCTGGATGAATCTTTTCAGTTCCTACACGTCCACGAATTCCATCGGTTCCAAAATATTTTTTCTTCATAAAAAAGCCCTTTCTTTATTTTTGATAATGGCCTCAGCCATCGTTAAACTATCTTTTGTTTCTTGAATATCATGCACTCGAAATATTCTAGCCCCTCGCAAATAGCTCATTAAATTAGCAGCAACAGTGCCAATCAATCTTTGCTCAGTCACTCTATCTAAAACCTGTCCAATAAATCTTTTACGTGACAGGCCCATCAACAATGGACAATTGAAATGCGTGAGTGAATCTAAATCTTGAATAATTTTTAAATTATTCTTGAGACTTTTACCAAAACCCATGCCGGGATCAATAATGATTTGTTTTATATTTACCCCATGTCCTAATAAATATGCTATTTTTTTTTGGAAAAAATCATCAATGTCCTCTATGATATTTTCACTCTCTTTTGCGGTAGCTAAATCATTTAAATTTCCAGAAATATGCATTAAGCAAACAGGAACACCATATGATTGAATAATTTCTACCGCAGCTGTTGTTTCTAAAGCACAGACATCATTAATCATATCTGCACCAACATCAAGAGCGGCATGCATCATTTCTGGCTTATAGGTATCAATGGAGATGGCGATATCAAATTCTTTTCGAATGGCTTGAACAATTGGAATCACACGTTCATATTCTGTTTTGACATCAATTCGAATTGAACCGGGTCGAGTAGATTCTCCACCAATATCTAAAATATCGACGCCTTCATCTATCATTTGTTCAACACGATTAAGCGAATTTTTTAACGTGGTATAGTGCCCACCATCCCAAAATGAATCAGGGGTCAGGTTTAATATGCCAAGCACTAAAGGTCTTGATGTGGCAACATCAAAATCTAGAATCCAATTCTTTAAATCCTGACCATTCACAAACTTTACTCTTCAGTGGCTTTCTTTTCATTAAATTCAGGAATTTGTTTGAGTTCACCTGACATTATTTTTTGAATTTGTGGTGCATCAATCGTTTCAAATTTAATTAAGAATTCGGCCATAGTGTGCAATTTATCTAAATTATCTGTCACAATTTGTTTTGCACGTTCATAATTTCTTTCGATAATTTCTTGAACTTCGATATCAATTTGTTCAGCGGTTTTATCAGAAATTTCCTTGGTTTGTTGCATACTACGCCCCAAGAACACTTCACCCTCTTCCTGACCAAATGTACGCGGCCCTAAAGATGACAAACCCCACGACGTAACCATTTTTCTAGCTATTTCAGTGGCTCTAGAAATATCGTTAGAAGCCCCTGTTGTCACACCTTCCGCACCAAAAATAATTTCTTCGGCAACTCGGCCACCAAACAAACTCGATAGTTGGCTTTCTAAACGAAGACGGGTATGGCTATAACGGTCTTGTTCAGGTAGAAACATGGTCACACCTAAAGCTCGTCCCCTTGGAATAATGGTAACTTTATAAACGGGGTCATGTTCTGGCACAATTAAGCCAACAATTGCATGTCCTGCTTCATGATAAGCAGTCAATTTTTTCTCATGTTCATCCATTACCATAGAACGACGTTCTGCGCCCATCATGATTT
>DNMA01000168.1:4300-5586 GCA_003489505.1 Legionellales bacterium
GCGCCCATCATGATTTTATCTTTTGCTTGGTCCATTTCAGCCATACCGACTTTTTTCTTGTTGGAACGTGCTGCAAATAAAGCCGCTTCATTGACTAGATTGGCTAAGTCAGCCCCAGAAAAACCTGGAGTACCACGCGCAATCGAGAGCACATTCACATCTTTTTCTAAAGGTACTTTTTGAATGTGGACTTGTAAAATCTGCTCACGGCCACGAATATCTGGTAGCGGAACAACCACTTGTCGGTCAAAACGCCCAGGTCGAAGTAAAGCAGGGTCTAAAACGTCTGGACGGTTGGTTGCCGCAATGACAATCACGCCTTCATTTCCTTCAAAACCATCCATTTCAACTAATAATTGGTTTAATGTTTGTTCTCTTTCATCATGGCCGCCGCCAAGGCCTGCGCCACGATGACGACCGACCGCATCGATCTCATCAATAAAAATAATACATGGGGCTTGTTTTTTGGCTTGCTCAAACATATCACGAACTCGAGATGCACCCACCCCGACGAACATTTCAACAAAATCAGAACCGGAAATGGTAAAAAATGGCACCTTGGCTTCACCTGCCACGGCTTTAGCTAATAACGTTTTACCAGTTCCTGGAGGACCCACTAATAAAACCCCTCGAGGAATGCGACCACCTAATTTTTGAAACTTACTAGGCTCTCTTAAAAAATCAACCAATTCTTTAACTTCTTCTTTAGCTTCGTCACACCCAGCAACATTAGCAAATGTCACTTTAACTTGGTCTTCACCTAATAAACGTGCACGCGAGCGACCAAAAGACATGGCCCCTTTGCCGCCACCACCTTGCATTTGGCGCATAAAAAACACCCAAACACCGATTAATAAAAACATCGGGAACCAATTAACGAACAAATGCATCAAAAAGCTTTCTTGTTGTTTTTCTTGTCCATTGACATCTACGTTATGTTTAACAAGTTCATCTAATAAGGCAAAATCAGGCAATGGCATAAATGTCACAAAGTTTCGATTATTTTTGGTCACACCTCGAATAATCTTATCATCTTCGACCATGACACTTTGAACGCTACCCTGCTTAATTTCTCTTAAAAACTGAGAATAAGAAACTTTTTCGACAGAGGCATGTTTTGGATTGAAGTTGCTAAATACCGAAACCAAAACCAATGCTATGATTAGCCATAAAAGCATGTTTTTTATCATGTCGTTCAAAATATTTACTCCGCTTTTTGAAAAATTTTCATTGTGTATTTAAATAAATTACTACAATTTAAAGCCCTTCGCTAGTAAGTAAACTTC
>DNMA01000168.1:5894-6105 GCA_003489505.1 Legionellales bacterium
CCTTCGCTAGTAAGTAAACTTCGCGAGAGCGATCTCTTGAGGCATCAGGCTTTAAAATTTTCACTTTAGAAAACGAAGCGCGCATCATTTTTAGATACTCATCAAATCCTTCACCTTGAAATATCTTAACAAGAAAAAATCCGCCTGGCTTTAACATCTTTATTGCAAAATCTGCCGCTAGCTCAGCCAAATACATTGATTTGGTAATATC
>DNMA01000075.1:0-8987 GCA_003489505.1 Legionellales bacterium
TGTGTTTTTGTGCTTGTAAATTCAGGCGATTTTGTAAAATTTGTAAACGTTGTTTTTTAACATCCATAGGGGTTTCGTCAGCCAGGTTTGCAGCAGGTGTACCGGGCCTTGGACTATAGATAAAACTAAATGAGGTATCATAATCCATTTCTTGTACTAAATTCATCGTGGCTTCAAAATCAGCATCAGTTTCACCAGGGAAGCCGACAATAATATCGGTTGATAAATGAATATCAGGACGAACTTTTTTTAATTTTCTGATTTTAGATTTATATTCCAAAGCGGTATAGCCTCGTTTCATGGCCATCAGGATTCGGTCAGAACCACTTTGTACAGGTAAGTGCAGATGATTCGCCAATTTTGGAACTTCTGCATAGGCCTGAATTAATTGATCAGAAAAAGCAATCGGATGCGATGTCGTGAATCGAATTCTTTCAATGCCTTCAATGGCTGCGACATAATGAATCAGTAGGGCTAAATCAGCTGTACCACCCTGGTGCATATTACCTCGGTAGTCATTGACGTTTTGACCTAATAAATTGATTTCACTGACACCTTGTTGCGCCAATTGGAAACATTCAGCCAAGACATCATCAAAGGGTCGACTGATTTCCTCGCCACGTGTATAGGGCACAACACAGTAGCTACAGTATTTACTGCAGCCTTCCATAATCGAAACAAATGCGACCGGCCCTTCAGCACGCGGAGCAGGTAAGTGGTCAAATTTTTCAATTTCAGGGAATCGAATATCAATGACTGGCTTATTTTTTTGGAGACGTTCGTTTAACATTTCAGGAAGACGATGAAGTGTCTGGGGTCCAAAGACCATATCCACGTAAGGCGCACGTTTTAATATATCGCCACCTTCTTGACTGGCAACACAGCCACCTACACCAATGACTACATCTGGTTTTTTCTTTTTAATTTCTCGCCATTGTCCCAATTGAGAAAAAACTTTCTCTTGGGCTTTTTCGCGAATGGCGCAAGTATTTAAAAGAATCACATCAGCTTCTTCAGGGTTATCAGTAATAGTTAAACCATGGGATGCATGTAAAACATCTGCCATCTTACTAGAATCATATTCGTTCATTTGACAACCATTGGTTTTAATAAAAAGTTTTTTTGACATAAAAAGGACACCTTGTATATGACTTATCAAAAATAGCGTTATTTTAATATAAATTAAGCAGGTTGTGTAGCTTTAACTTCCTTAATCATCGGCACAAGTAATAAAGCAATGAATGCACCCATCGGTAACAAACTTAGCGCTTGTTGATAAGCTAGTAACGAATAGACTCGAACGCCATTTTGCATCGTGCCAGACCAGAGTTTATCTAAAATTAAACCCACAACAGGTTGAGCAAGGGCAATACCAATCATATTCATCATATTCATAAAACTTAAGCCTGTGGCAACGTAGCGCTCATTGCACATATCTTTTGCTAAAGAGAAAGCGGGTAAAAAGCCTGCGGAGAAAATACCAAAAGCAAATAATACAATTTCAGTTTGTAATTTTGAAATGGGTAGATAGATAACAAAAGATAAGCATATCAAGGTTCCCACAGCGCTCCAGTAGAGGGCCGGTTTGCGACGACCAACATAATTGGTATAAATTCCCCATAAAGGACTGGCAATGGCCCAACCAATTAATACCAAAGAGATGGCATTAGCGGCTTCTGCTTTAGTCATGGCTAGTTTATTCATTAAGAAAGGTACGCCCCAAAGACCACAAAATACTGGGGTACACATATAAATTAAGCCACCATAGCATGCTACAATCCACAGTTGTTTGTTTTTGATGATATTGAGTAAGCCTTGTTTTAAGCCGACTTGAGTGCTGCTGCTTGGGTTTTTTACTGAATTAGGCTTATCTTTGACTACTAAATAAATGATGAAGGCCAATACTAAGCCAATACCACCCATGATGGTCATGGTTTTACGCCAGCCTAGGCTATCGACTAATAAAGCTTGCGGGGTTTCACCACAAATTCCTCCAAGCATCCCAATGGTTACCATCATGCCAGTGAGTAGGGCAAATTTATCGGCTTTAAACCAATTCGCAGCCAATTTCATGGTACCCACGGCTGCAAAGGCAGAACCAAATCCAATCATTAAACGTGCAATGCAGGCTGTAGGAAAATATTGGGTGGCACCGAAAGCCAGAGTGCTTGCTGCGCATATTGCTGTAGCAATGAATAAAATACGTTTAGGACCAAAAAAATCCATTAAAATGCCGCAGGGTAGTTGTAATGCTGCATAAGAATAAAAATAAACACCCGAAAGAACGCCAAGCGTTTGGCTGGTGACTTGAAAGTCACGCATCAGTTCATTACTCATGACACTTGGTGATACTTGTAAGAAGTTTTCATAAAAATAAAATAAACAACCCAGTATCCAAATAACCCAACCCAAATAAGGTGAGGATGATGCTTTACTAATTGAATTCATTATCAGCCTTTTAAATCTATTTATCAAAATTTTAACTATTTTTTAAAAAAAGTCTATTAAAAAGACAGATTATACTAGATTTAGTGCGGCATTTATACTTTTCAATTTCGTAAAATAAAGATGCTATCTTTTTATTTTGGGCTTCTATTGTTCATCTGCTTGTTTTTTAAAAATAACATCAGGCATGTCTTTTTGAGAGTAGACACTCATGAGCTTGAGCGGTTTATCTTGGTTTAAATTGATAATTTGATGGGGGGTACCTAAGGGAACAAAAATCATATCGCCTTTTTTAACCAGATGTTCTTTTTTATCTAAGATAACCTTGGCTTGACCACTAATAATAAAGATGACTTGGTCAAAGGCATGGGTTTCTGTACCCACTTCATTTTGGGGGTTGGTTTTCGGTGAAACCGACATGATGACCACTTGGGTCTCTTCACCGGTGGCTAAAGGCACTTTCCAATTGTCATTAAAGTTGGTTTTTTCAAAAACATGCCGTACTACCATCGGCTCAATTTCACTTGCAAAAACAGGTGCTACTAAAACACTTAAAGATAAAAAAAACGCTGGCAATAGCTTCATGATGACCTCAATTTAGACTTTTTGATGTCCGCCCCGTTTTAAAAAACGAGGATTCCCAATGAAGGGAGGTTCTTGTGGCTTGCGACTCATGTCGTTCACTTCACAAGCTAACCCCGTGAGCCCCACGGTTTATCCAAATTGGATGAAAGAAGTATAGAGTAGCAAGTCATGTTGTAACAGCGCCTTATATCCACAACCTGAAGGAAGTGGTTTTACGGCGCATTTGATAAAAAAAGACCCCGAAAGGCCTTTCATTTAGAGCCAATAGACAAAGATATAAAGGAATAGCCAAACAACATCAACGAAGTGCCAATACCAAGCAGCGGCTTCAAAACCAAAATGACGGTCTGCTGTAAAATGGCCTTTATAGAGGCGATATAAAATGACAATTAACATGGTGGTACCAATAGTCACATGCAATCCATGAAAACCGGTTAACATAAAAAATGTCGTACCATAAATACCAGCGTTTAAGCTTAAATTCATCTCAGAATATGCTTCGTGATATTCTATGGCTTGGCACATTAAAAATATGACTGCTAAACCAATGGTAAGAGCTGTACCTACAAGCATTTGTTTACGCTTATTCAATTTTAAGGCCCAATGCGCCCAAGTAATCGTCACACTCGATGTTAATAATAAAATGGTATTGACCAATGCAATGCCGGTGGCACCCATGGATTCTGTAGCACCTAAAAACTCAGTGTTATCAGGGTTTATTAATAAAGGCCAGGCGGCTTTAAAGTGAGGCCATAGAGTTAAATGGGTGATGGGGTGGTACTCACCAGATAATAAAGGAATAGTCCAAAAACGGCTAAAAAACAACGAGCCAAAAAATGCGCCGAAGAAACAAACTTCAGAAAAAATAAACCACATCATGCCAAGGCGAAAAGATTGGTCAACCTGTAAATCATATTTTCCTTTATTGTTTTCATAAACAACTTGGCCAAACCAACCAAACATCATGAACACTAAAATCGAAAAACCTAAAAAGAAAACGTAAGGGCCATAAATATCATGATGAAGCCAAGAGGCCGCACCTGTTAAAGTAATTAATAAACCAATAGTGGCAACTAAAGGCCAGTGACTTGGTTTTGGAACATAATATGAACCATGAGCACCCATTTATTTCTCCTCATTTACTACAGGCGATCTGTTATATCAAATAAAGTATATGATAATGTAATCGTTTTCACATTCGCTGGCAAATCAGCATCAATATGAAAAATCAACGGCATATACATCGCTTCATAACCATTTAATGTTTGCTGCGCGAAACAGAAACATTCCGTTTTCTTTAAATATCTTGCGGCAATTCCTGGTGTAATGCTTGGAATAGCTTGAACTATCATTTTATGATCTGTTTTATTTTCTGCATAAAACGACAGTTTGTAAGATTCCCCAGGATGAACCTCTACTTTTTTAATCGTTGGATAAAAGCTCCAAGGAACTGAACTATTATAGGTTGCTACAAATTCAACCAGAATTTTGCGTGATTTATCTACACCTTTATAAGTGATTTTTGCCGGTTTTGATAAATCCACCTTGCCATTTATTCCTAAATTCTTACACAAGGAGTTATAAATAGGCACCAAAGCAAATCCAAAACCAAACATACCCAAGACAAATATAAATAGGTATAAGACTAATTTTGGTTTTTGGACTTGCTTACTCACTTGTATTGACCCTTACTGAATAGAATGAATTGTCGGTGGAACAGTAAATGAATGATAAGGTGGTGGAGAGGATAATGTCCACTCTAAACCATGAGAACCTTCCCAAACTTTACCATCCACTTTTTGACCTGCACGAATAGTACGAATCACGTTCCAGGCAAATAACAACTGACTAAAACCAAAGATAAATGCACCAATCGAAACAATCACGTTAAAGTTAGTAAACTGTAATGCATAGTCAGGAATTCGACGAGGCATACCTGCCAAACCTAAAAAGTGCATCGGGAAGAATAAAACATTTACAGAAATCGCTGATAACCAAAAATGGATTTTTCCTAAAGCTTCATTATACATATGGCCTGTCCATTTTGGTAACCAGTAGTAAGTGCCGGCCATTAATGAAAAGACAACACCAGGAACTAATACATAATGAAAATGTCCAACAACAAAGTAAGTATCTTGATATTGGTAATCTGCAGGCACTAATGACAACATCAGTCCAGTAAATCCACCAAAAGTAAACATAAATACAAATGCGATTGCAAAAAGCATCGGTGTTTCAAAGGTCATTGCACCACGAAACATGGTACTGACCCAGTTAAATACTTTAATACCAGTCGGCACAGAAATCAGCATGGTCGCATACATAAAAAATAACTCAGCACCTAATGGAATACCGGTGGTAAACATGTGATGCGCCCAAACAATAAAAGATAAAATCGCAATACACAATGTCGCATAAACCATGAAGTTATAACCAAATAACTTTTTACGGCTAAAGGTTGGAATCACTTCAGAAATCACACCAAAAGCTGGTAAAACTAAAACATAAACTTCTGGGTGACCAAAAAACCAGAATAAATGTTGAAATAAAATAGGGTCACCGCCACCTGCTGCTTCAAAGAAGCTGGTACCGAAGTGTCTATCTGCCAACATCATGGTCACAGCGCCAGCTAAAACAGGCATAATCGCAATCAATAAGAACGCGGTCACCAACCAAGTCCAAACAAACATTGGTAACTTCATCATGGTCATACCAGGTGCACGCATATTTAAAATGGTCGCAATGATATTAATCGAACCCATAATTGAAGAAATACCCATCATATGAACAGAAAAAATCATAAAGTCTGTGCTAGGGGGGGCAAATTTGGTTGACAATGGAGCATACATTGTCCAACCGAAGTTTGGACCGCCACCCGCATGAAACATGGTAGACATTAATAGTAAGAAAGCAAAAGGAAGAATCCAGAAGCTCCAGTTGTTCAAACGTGGTAAAGCCATATCCGGGGCACCGATCATCATAGGAATTTGCCAGTTGGCCATCCCGGTAAATGCCGGCATAATCACACCAAAGAGCATAATTAAACCATGCATGGTGGTCATTTGATTATAGGTATTGGGGTCTAAAAAGCGATGGCCGGGTTGAAATAATTCTAAACGAATTAATAAAGCCATACCGCCTGCAACAAAAAAGTTTAATAAGGCAAGCAGCAAATAAAGTGTGCCAATATCTTTATGGTTTGTGGTATAAAGCCATCTTTTTGCAAAGCCTATGAATCCTTTGCCTTGCTCCGGACCATGATCAAGGTGAGTATCAATTGTTATATCTGGGTTCATTTTAAACCTCCCAATTTAGATTTTTTTACCAATTTTGGCTGATGAATATTAGTGACTCGTAATTTAGCAATATCAATAGGCTGAACTAAGTCATTGGTATTATTTTCCCATGCATTTCTCTCATAAGTCACAATCGCAGCAATTTCTTCGTTTGAAAACATGTACTGATAAGATTGCATCGCACTTCCTGGCGAACCATTGAGAATCATCAAGGAATGTCTAGAAATAGGATAACCTACTGCAACAGAACTACCTTTTAAAGCAGGGTACATCGGAGGTAGACCTGTTCCATCCTCACGATGACAAAATGCACAAACTTCACGATAACGTTTTTTACCTAAACTCATTAATTCATGGCGCGTCATTTGACGCTGCTTACTCAAATCAGTTTGCTGATTGTTCCACTGTTCTTGTTTTTCACGTTGAGCCTTAACCCAAACTTTAAAATCTTCTTCAGATACGGCGCGAACGACAATAGGCATATAACCATGGCCAATTCCGCACAATTCTGTACATTGTCCTCGATATACGCCCTCTTTTTCAATTCGTGCCCATGATTCATGCATAAAACCAGGAATCGCATCTCGTTTAATACCTAATTCTGGTACCCACCATGAGTGGATAACATCATTGGCGGTAACAAGAAATCTAATTTTTTTATGCGTAGGTAGTACAATTTCATTATCGACTTCGAGTAGATAGTTTTCACCTTTTTGAACTTTGTTTTCAATTGCCTTAAAAGGTGTTGATAAATTACTATAGAAATGGATACCTTCATCTAAATAAAAATATTCCCATTTCCATTGTGAGCCAACCACTTTGATGGTGACTTCAGCTCTTTCTGTATTATCTGCTTTGATTAGTGTGCGAGTAGCAGGAAAAGCCAAACCCAATAAAATTAAAAATGGGATAATGGTCCAAACAATTTCAAGCCTGGTATTATCATGAAAGTGTGCAGCCTTGTGGCCCTTAGATTTACGATGATAAATTAAGGAGTAAATCATAATGCCAAAGACAACAATACCAATAATTGCGCAAACTAGCATTGCTATCATGTGTAAATGATAAATGTCTCGGCTGACGGGTGTCACACCTTTAAACATGTTTAATTGCCAATTATCAGCCTGTGCAAAAGCAAGGTTAATAAACATAGAGCAAAAAAACACTAAAAATGCTTTTTTTATCAAACCTATTTTCAGCATCACTTTTCCTCAAAATTTAAAATTTGAATAGACTATCACAAAATAAACGAACTGTCCTGTTTGATCAGTTTGAATTCTAAAATTTACCGAGTTTTTTAATAATAAAGCGGGCATCAACCCGCTTTATTGAAAATTTGCGATTACCACAAAGAAAAATTACCATCAGTTTTAGATTGATTAACCATATATTTTACAGCATCGACAATTTCAGCTTGAGTACAAAGTTTGCAACCACCATTATCAGGATGATGTTTGGTTTTCATGGTGTTTTCAACTAATTTATCCAAACCTTGACCTATCAATGGTTGCCAAGCTTGCTTGTTTCCAATAACAGGCGCTGCAAATTTTCCTGAGTCATGACATACACTACAGTTCTCTTTATAGATTTCTTCGCCTTTAGATGGGAAGGAATCTGCGCCACCTTTTTTCAATTCAACTTTTTGTGAACGCGTTAAAGATTCATCCAGGATGTAATCCACAGCAGCAACGATATCGTTATCATTACAAGTTAAACAAGCACCTTTAATAGGCATGCTATTGTAGCCATTGATCACATGACGATAAAGCGCTGTTAAACCATTACCTTGTAAGCGACGGTACCAATTGGATGCATCGCCAATGACAGGGGCTGACATCTCTCCATTTTGGTGACAGATAACACAGACATTAACATAAACTTGCTTACCTCTTTTTAAAGGTGCTTGTTTTTCCAAATCAGGTAACTGGAATGGGTCCTCTGAAACCACTGTTTTTAAATAAGTTGCTATAGCCAACCTATCTTCAACATTCAAATAACCAAGACTATTATGATTAACATCCGCCATAGGGCCTGCGACAGGGCCTGCTTTGTTTAATAATTCATTGGTTACAAAAATATCGGCAATCGCATAACGAGAATGCCCTTTTAAGCCATGTTTAGTGATATTAGGAGCCCAATAACCGTCTACAAATCCACCAGTAAGATAAAAACGTTGTTTTGGTGAACCTAAAACGTTTAATGGGGTATGACACATACTGCAATGCCCTAAACCATCCACAATATATTTACCACGATTCCATTCTTTAGAATGTGTTAGATCTTCTGCAAACTTTTGATTAGGGAAAAAGAATAATAATTTCCAGCCCCATAAGGAGAACCGAGCACCAGGCATGTTAAATGGAAATGCTAGCTTATGATTGGGATGGTGAATTGCCGGTATACTCATAAAATAAGCATAAAGGTCTTTTGCATCTTCATCGGTGATATTGGCAAAATAAACATAAGGAAAAACAGGGAAGTGATTAGAGCCATCTGCGCTCACCCCTAACTTTAATGCTCTAGTAAATTGTTTTTCAGTCCAGGTGCCAATACCGGTTTCTTTGTCAGGTGTGATATTTGAGCTATAGAATGTTCCAAATGGTGTTTTAATGGGTAGGCCGCCAGCAAATTGACCAACGTTTAATTTGGTATTGGTATGAC
>DNMA01000075.1:9295-9546 GCA_003489505.1 Legionellales bacterium
TTAATTTGGTATTGGTATGACAAGCGATACAATCCCCCATCTTAGCGAGATATTCACCTCTAGAAATCTGTGCAGCTTTACTAGGGTCTTTAATGGTCACTTTTGGATAAGGTGGGTAGTAACCATCCAATAATGGCTCGAGTTTTTCATGGGGTACTGTGATAGCCCATGATGAATGTAAAAATAATCCTAATAATAGATAACTCAATTTTTTAAATGTTTTTGGGTTTGAGAACACTGGATTCCCCGTA
>DNMA01000075.1:9891-10308 GCA_003489505.1 Legionellales bacterium
TATAATTATAACCTTGCAAAAACAAATGGCAATCAAAAATTATTATTATCCTTTTACCGATGTCTAATTTTAGTTTGCAAGCGATGAAGCTGCATCTCTCTTAATGGCGTCAAAGAAGGGTGATTTCTATGTAAATTTCTTTGGCTGTGAATTAAGCTTGATTGATATTGAACAGTATTAGCCTTTTTTTGTCCATCCAAAGAATAGGAATTATTTACACAAGATAACCCCGCGAAAAGGAGTATAAATAAACCTGAAAATTTCAAAATTTTCATGGCCTCCTATTTTGATTCATCTTTTCATTCAGCTGCAATTGCCTTAATACTTTTAAGGATTTCATGTTTTTTTGGTTTGCTGCAGAAGATAAGTCTTTTTGCGCTTTAAGAAGCTCTCTATTTCTTTTTGCAATATCATCAG
>DNMA01000169.1 GCA_003489505.1 Legionellales bacterium
TACCTTTATTAAAAGATGCTGCTAACTTCGTTGGTCGTTTAGCTAGCCACAAAGCAAAAATTTTATTTGTGGGTACAAAACGCGCTGCTCAAGACGTTGTGAAAGAACAAGCAGAACGTTGTGGTATGCCATATGTTAACCACCGTTGGTTAGGTGGTATGTTGACTAACTACAAAACTGTTCGTCAATCTATCATTCGTTTAAAAGAATTGAAAAAAATGCAACAAGACGGCTCTTTTGAAGGCATGATCAAAAAAGAAGCTTTAATGTTGGAAAGAGAATTAGAAAAATTAGAGCGCAGCCTGGGTGGTATTCAAGATATGGGCGGCTTACCTGATGCATTATTCGTGGTAGACGTTGGTTTTGAACACATTGCTATCCAAGAAGCTCGTCGTTTACGTATTCCTGTAGTCGGTGTTGTGGATACTAACAATGATCCAGATGGTTTGGATTATATGATTCCAGCAAACGATGACTCAATGCGTGCAGTTCAATTATATGTTCGTTGCATGGCTGATGCGATTTTAAATGCTAAACAAAGTCAAACAACTGCAAGCGCTAAATCAGATAGCGATTTTGTTGAAGCCAGTTCAAACGACAAAGCTGCTGAATAAGTTTTGAGAATTGAAGAATTTCGGATGGCATGTCGTTTGGCATGCCATTTTTCGTATTAAGTTTTAAATTATTTTTTTGGAGAATCCCATGTCGATTACTGCTTCTATGGTATCTGAATTACGTCAACGCACTGGCGCTGGCATGATGGAATGCAAAAAGTTTTTGCAAATGACCAATGGCGACATTGAACAAGCTATTTTGGAAATGCGTAAAGCAGGTCAAGCAAAAGCTGACAAGAAAGCTGACCGTGTTGCTGCTGAAGGCGTGATTGTTATCGCTAGAGATGCAGCTGCTAAACATGCAGTAATGGTTGAAATAAACAGTGAAACTGACTTCGTCGCACGCGATGCTAACTTCTTAAATTTCGCTAATGCTGCCGCGCAAGCTGCTCTTGCTTCTACAGCAAATGATGTTGATGCTTTAATGCAAACTCAAGTGGCTGGTTCTAACGATACCGTTGAAGAATCTCGTCAACAATTAGTTGCTAAAATTGGTGAAAACATCAAAGTACGTCGTTTAGATCATATGAATACAACCGGTCATGTGGCTAGCTATTTACATGGCGCGCGTATTGGTGTAGTTGTTGCAATGCAAGGTGGTGATGAAGCTTTAGCAAAAGATATCGCTATGCAAATCGCTGCAAACCGTCCACAAGTGATTAGCCCAGATGAAGTTAGCCAAGACGCAATTGCTGTTGAACGTGAAGTATTCATGGCACAAGCAAGCGAAAGTGGCAAACCACAAGAAATCATTGAAAAAATGATTGCAGGTCGTTTAAGCAAATTTGTTGAAGAAGTTAGCTTAGTGAGCCAACCATTCATTAAAGACCCTTCAATCAAAGTGTCTGATTTATTGAAAAAACACAATGCCACTGTGGAAAAATTCTTATGTTTCCAAGTTGGTGAAGGTATTGAAAAACGTGAAGATAACTTCGTTGCTGAAGTAATGGCGCAGGTTAAACAATAATGACCTCTCAAGTACTAACTTATCGCCGTATTTTACTGAAATACAGTGGCGAAGTTTTACGAGGCACAGCGTCTTTTGGTGTTGAACCAGAGGCGCTGGATTATGTCGTTCAATCGATTCAAAAATTATGTCAATTGGGTGTTGAAGTTGCAATTGTTTTAGGTGGCGGTAATTTTTTTCGTGGAAAAAATTTATTATCTGCTGGTTTTGATCAAGTAAAAGCTGATCAAATGGGTATGTGTGCGACCATTATGAATGCGATTGCTTTAGAGCATGCCTTATCTAAGCACTCAATTAAAACAACTGTTTACTCAGCCGTTCCTATGTTGGGTTTTGTACCAACTTATGAAATTCAAGCTGCAAGAGATGCGCTATCTCGAGGTGAGGTAGTCATTTGTGCAGGGGGCACAGGTTCTCCATTTTTTACGACCGATTCGGCTGCTTCCTTAAGAGCAATTGAATTAGAGGCTGATGTTGTTTTAAAAGCAACAAAAGTTGATGGAATCTATTCAGATGACCCAATTAAAAATCCAGAAGCAAAACGATACAGTCGTTTGACCTTCGATGAGGTGATTCAGAATAAATTAGAAGTCATGGATACCACCGCCATTTGTCTATGTGCTGAAAATAATATGCCTATTCAAGTTTTTGATATGTATGACGATAGCGCACTAAAACGTATCGTTTTAGGCGAACACGTTGGTACTCTCGTTGGAGAACAATCATGATAGCTGAGATTAAACAACAAGTAGAAAAGAAAATGCAAAAGGCCGTTGAGGTTTTGGCAAATGAAATGTCAAAAATTAGAACCGGTCGTGCCAATGCTTCTTTACTCGATCATGTTATGGTCGATTACTATGGTAATGAGACACCATTAACCCAAGTCGCAAATATTAGCGCTGGTGATGCACGTACATTATTAGTGACCCCATGGGAAAAAAATATGATTCCTGTGATTGAAAAAGCTATTCTAACTTCTGATTTAGGCCTCAATCCAGTCACTGTAGGTCAAGTAGTACGCGTCCCTTTACCTGCATTAAACGAAGAACGTCGTAAAGAATTAACCAAAGTGGTTCGTGCGGAAGCAGAATTAGGTCGTGTCGCAATCCGTAATGTTCGTCGTGATGCCAATGCGCAATTGAAGGATTTAGTGAAAGCTAAAACCATTTCTGAAGATGATGAACGTCGGGGTAATGATATTATTCAAAAGTTAACTGATCAGTTCATTGCTGCAATTGATAAAGAGTTAGCTGATAAAGAAAAAGACTTAATGACATTATAAGAAAAGCGCCTAGTGCGCTTTTTTTATAATATTTTTGAACTTCCATCCTAAAGAACGCAATAAATACTTAGATTTTTGTACCCAAGGTGCATTTAAATGCGCAATCTCTCCATAATTAGGATGCCATATCAAACTCTTGAGATAATATTTTTCTTGAAGAAAATCTACTAAGCTTTGCTTATTTTGATTCTTTCTAGCAAATAATAGCCAGTTGCCATCTACTTCAATCACTAAAGGATAGTAACCAAATATTTCTTTAAATAGCGGCTTGAAAACATTAATGTCATGGAATTGACAAAGATTAAAAGCTAAGAATCCATTCGTATGAAGTCTTTGATAAATATTTTTAAAAAAATCTATATGTTTTAGTTGTTCTGGAAAACCATTTTCATTTCCTAAATCAACTATGATATGAAAAAATTTTTCTGGATGATTTTGTAAAAAATGGTTTGCACATTGGCAATGAATTTTAACTTGTGGGCTTTGAGGTAAATAGAAAAAATTTACAGCCACATTAATCATATCTGGTAATATTTCTACAATATCTAGTTGATATTCTGGATGCAGTAATTGATGAACAAGGCTACCTGCGCCTAGACCTAATAAACATGTATTTCCAGGGTGACTGTTTTGGAATAAACGCAAAGTATTTAAATAGGGGATTATCGTTTTTTTTGGATTTTTTCTATCCATTAAACTTTGGATAAAACGTTCATTAAATAAAACCCAACGATAACGTTTATTTTCATAGACATAAATGCCATTACGACTTTTATGAATACATTTACCTTGTTTGATGCGCTGCAACCAATTATTCAAAAAAAAATCTCCTATTTATTAAATAATTCTATCATTTGCTTTTTTCTTTGTAATCGTTTTTGTTATGATGAAAGTATTAAAAGGAGTTTTTTATGAAATTAGTGGATGTGAATGGTATTAGAAAATTAATTGCTGAAATGGGTTTTCCAGAATTTTTTCTAATGTTAATGGAATATATTCGACAGGATTTAAAAAACTGGCCTGATTTTCAGAAAAAAGAACGTATAGGTTTTTATCTCGAGGATGGTATTATTGAACTCATGCCTATAGCCGCTAAGGATTTTTTTTCTAATAAATTTGTTTGTACGCATCCTAATAATCATCATAAAAGTAAATATGGTGTGATGGCTTTAGGGCTTTGGGTCGATACCCATAGTGGCGAGCCGCTTTTACTTTCTGAAATGACATTTTTAACAGCGCTACGAACCGCAACCGTATCGGTCATGGTCTCTCTCATGATGGCACCAATGCATGCGAAAAAATTTGCAATCATTGGGTGTGGGGCACAAAGTCATTTTCAGGTGCTTGCCCATCATATATTTTTAAATATCAATGAGGTGAGGTGTTTTGATATTCGTCAGAACGCTGTGCAAAGGCTCATTGAGGAAATGGCCGCATTTGGAATCAAAGTAAAACCTTGTGATTCAGCATGGCAAGCTGCAAAAAATGCCGATATCATCACCACTGCAACGAACTCTTTAAGACTTCATCCCCTTTTAGATGCTTCTATTTTACACCCACATTTACATATTAATGCCATTGGTGGCGATGCACCCGGTTATAGTGAATTAGACCCTAATATTTTACATCAGGTCGATAGAATCGCTGTGGAGTATTTAGCCCAAACTAAAATTGAGGGGGAAATTCAACAAATCCCTTATCCGATGATTCAAGAAAAAGTCGTAGAAGTCTATGAATTAGTCAATGGCAGCAAAAAAGCGAGAGAACGTGATGATGAAATCACCTTATTTGATAGTGTGGGTTTTGCGTTGTTTGATTATTCAACCTTGAGATTATTATCAGATTTATGCCAAAAATATGATATTGCCCAAGAAATTAATGTATTACCTGAATATGATGTTAATAAAAGTTTATTTAGGCAGTTAATTGACGGAAAAATATGAAAACAATTCAAACGATAGGTTTTGCAGCAGGCGCTGCGGCCAATAATGTTGATACGGCTTTGGGGCCTTGGTATTGGTATTATCACCCTGAATTATTTAAAGCTTTTCATCTGAACTTAAAATTTTTAGATATGATTGAATATACCTGTATTGAAAAAGGGCAGGCCGTTTTACCTCAATTGCAACAAGCCCTCTATCGATTATCTAGCAGTATTCAAAAAAATTGGAGTCAAGACGGACCGCTTCTCGTTTTAGGCGGTGATCATTCAGTAGCGATGGGCACATGGCCTTATATCACTCAAGTCTATCGAACATTGGGACTCCTATGGGTAGATGCTCATCTGGATGCTCATACCCCCGACTCATCGACGACTAAAAATTTGCATGGAATGCCTTTAGCCAAATTACTGGGTTTATGGGGGGACAAAAGAGTGTTTTCTCCTGAACAAGTTTGTGTCATCGGTATTCGAAGCTATGAGCCCAAAGAATATCATCATTTACAATCTTTAGGTGTAAAACTTATCATGATGGATGAGATTCTTCAAAAAGGACTAAGCAAAACCTTACAAGAAGCGATTGATTATCTAAAGAATAATTGTACACATTTAGGTTTAAGTATCGATTTGGATGCCTTTGATCCAATCGATTGTCCTGGAGTGGGGTACCGAGAAAATAATGGCATTCGCTCACAAGATTTTTTTGATTTTTTTCAAAGATTAGCTTATAAGGATTGGGTAGCAATCGAAATAGCAGAGTTTAATCCTATTCAAGATATTGAACAAAAAACTGCACTTTGGTTACCGCAATTTTTAAAACATTTATTAGGCTAGAAATGAAACATTCCCTCATTCATTCTTCTTGGGATGCCGTTTTTGAAAAAGCACTGGCAAAGCTTTCCAATGAGTTTAAAGACTATATTAAAAATGGAAATTATTTACCCGGTGCTGAACAGTTATTTGCAGCTTTTCGTATTCCTCAAAAAGATGTTGAGGTGATATTGATAGGCGAGTCGCCTTATCCAAGAATAGAATCTGCCAATGGTTATGCTTTCTGGGATGCCTCAGTGGGGTCTTTGTGGTCTGAAAAAGGTTTGTCAAAAGCAGTTAACCGAGCGACCTCGCTTAGAAACATCATGAAAATGTTACTACATGCACAAGGCCTTTTAAAACCACCTTTTAGCCCAGAAGATATAGCAGAGATTTCCAAGAAAAATATGCCTCAAACCTTAGATGAACTTTTTCATCAAATGATTCATCACGGATTTTTACTATTGAATGCGAGTTTAACTTGGTCATCAGATAAACCGGTATCTTGGCATGCAAAAAACTGGTATCCTTTTATTCATTATATTTTAGAAGATTTACTGATTCAAAAACCAGATATACAAATTTTGTTATTTGGTAAAATTGCAGAAAAATTTAAAAACTTGCCAAGAAAAAATTGTATTATTGCAGAACACCCTTATGTTTTGAGTTTTATTGAAAACCCACAAGTCTTAAATTTTTTTCAAAACCTAAATTTATTGAGAGCAAACCATGTCGAATCCATTTCATGATTTAGCGAATACCTGGTGGGATGAAAATGGCCCATTTAAAACATTACATGATATCAATCCTTGCCGTGTAGCATTTATGCAAGAGTATGTTGATTTTAATGATAAGAGCGTTTTAGATTTAGGTTGCGGTGGCGGGATATTAACTGAGGCCCTAGCAAAACTGGGTGCTCAACTGACCGGGATTGATATTGAGCCTGATTTAATTGAAGTTGCAAAAAATCATGCCCAAGAAAATCATTTAAAGATTGATTATCATGCGATGCCAGTTCAAGCTTATCAGGATAAAAAGTTTGATGTGATTGTATGTATGGAAATGCTCGAACATGTCGATTCACCTGATAGCATTATTCAAGAGTGTAAACGGCTTTTAAAGCCCAATGGAATCTTATTTTTATCCACCATTAATCGAACTCTCAAAGCCTATTTTGAGTTAATACTCATGGGAGAGTATGTTTTAAAACTTCTTCCAAGACAAACTCATGATTATCAAAAATTTATTCAACCAGGTGAAGTCGAACAATATCTGAGAGCGCATCAATTACAACTCAAATATCTCAAGGGAATGGGATACAATCCTTTAACTTCAAAAGCTTATTTAAAACAAGCAGTTGATGTAAATTATTTATTAATGGCCCAGTAAATTAGAGATCCTGAAAAAAACCAAGCTTTTTTGTTTAAATTAAAACTCCGTTGAGTTTTAATTGATCATTTTATGTTACAATGCCCAATCATTTCGTTTTATTGATTCTTTCCATGGAAATTTTTGAGTTATTAG
>DNMA01000013.1 GCA_003489505.1 Legionellales bacterium
TCTCAAAAACAGATATCAATCCCAATGCCTTACAAGTCATTAACCAATTAAAACATCATGGCTATCAAGCCTATTTAGTGGGTGGCAGTGTACGAGATTTATTACTACGAAAGGCACCTAAAGATTTTGACGTAGCAACCAACGCGACCCCTCAACAGATTAGGCGTCTTTTTCGTAATGCACGTATTATCGGACGACGTTTTAAGCTGGTTCACATTACTTTTTATCGAGAGATCATTGAAGTTTCAACCTTTCGTTCGAATGAACCTGATGAACAAATGCTGACTAATGATAGTGGCATGGTGATTCGTGATAATGTCTATGGCACCCTCGAACAAGACTCTTGGCGCCGCGATTTCACTATCAATTCTTTATATTACAATATCAGTGATGGCTCCATTGTCGATTACACCGGTGGATTCAAAGATATTCAAGGAAAAATGATTCATGTCATTGGCGACCCTTCTATTCGTTATCAAGAAGACCCCGTCAGAATGTTAAGAGCCATTCGTTTTGCTGCTAAACTTCATTTTAATATTGCAGAAAACTCATCCAAACCGATTATGGACTTAGGACATTTAATTCAACAAGTCTCCAATGCACGTCTTTTTGATGAAGTCACTAAACTCTGGCAATGTCAAGAAGCAAAAAAAGTTCATGAGTTATTGACTCATTATGATATTTTTAAATATTTATTTCCTTATACATATGACGCAATGCAACAAGATGAGCACATTCAAAAATTCATTGAGAATGCGCTCGAAAACACTGATGCTCGCATGAAAGAGCAAAAGCCGACTACACCTGCTTTTTTATTTGCTGTGCTGTTGTGGTATCCTATGAAAAACTTAGCTATTCAATTGCAAGAAGAACAAGGTATTCATCCCCTTGAAGCTCTTGAGCATGCGATGGGAAGAATTTTAAATCAACAATGTAAAATTATTAGTATCCCTCGCCGATTTACACAAATCATTCGAGAAATTTGGTTATTACAATTCCGATTCAATAAAAGAGTTGGACTCAAACCCATGCAGTTAATGAGTCATGCTCGGTTTAGAGCTGCTTATGATTTCCTTTTACTGCGCGCTATCGTTGGTGATGAATCTGTTGAACTCGCTGAATGGTGGACAAAATTTCAAGACTGTGATGACCAAGCACGAGAAGAAATGGTCAGTACTATCAATACATCGACCAAACCCAAAAGACGTAGAAGAAAAAAAGCAAAAAAACCCAACCCTGAAAGTCCATCATGATAGAGTGCTATTTAGGACTGGGCGCAAACCAGCAAGACCCCAAACGCGTTTTGAATCAGGCCTCTTATCATATTGCCAACATTCCTAAAACAGCCATAGGTAAGGCCTCAGAAATTATTCTCACTGAGCCCTTTGGCATTCCAGGGCAACCCCGATTTTATAATCAAGTCATTCAAATTTTTACCCTGCAAACGCCCTTAAAACTCTTACACCATCTTTTAAAAATTGAAATGGTATTAGGTAAGGTCAGAAAATTGTCTTGGGGGCCTCGAAAAATTGATATTGACCTTTTAATTTATGGTAAAACTTTTTTAAAAACACCAGAACTCACCGTCCCGCATCCACAAATCTGGCAAAGAGATTTTGTTAAAAACCAGCTTTTAGAATTTAATAACCCTCTCATTGAATTTTATTACAACGGTGAAATCCATATTGAAGAATATCTTCAACATAAAAAACCTAAAATGCTTCCACCAGCCCTGAAACAATATTTTCGCTAGGCTGTGGATATTGCAATCTTCAATCAAATTGATATGCTAATAATTCATAAGGTTTGGAAAGGAACATCTATGTATAAGTGCATTATTCATGCAACGGATTTGCAAGAAGACCATCTTCATTACTGTGAACAAGCGCTTGAAATAGCTAAAGCCTTTCATGCGGAATTATTTCTTTTACATGTCTTATCAATCCCCGGAACTTGGCAACTGGCTCAAGGCCTTGGTTTTGCAGAAACACAGCCCCTTCCCACCGCCAATGCTGAAATTGTGATGCAGGCCTTGGGCGAACAGCTCAATTTACATAAAAATCATCTCTTAATTCGACAAGGCAATCCTCGTCAAGCCATTATCGATACGATTATTGAATTACAAGCAGACCTTTTATTAATTGGTGCACCAACTAACCCTCTGTATCAAGCAGAAATGCGACACCTTTCACATTATTTAGCCGATCATGCAGATTGTGATGTTCTTTTACTACGAGCAAAGTAATTAAATGAAACCCTTTCAATTTGGTTTTTCTTCTCATACGCCAAAAGCTCCGATGTCGAGCTCTGTTCAAACCCTCATGGCATTGCAAAAAGGTCTTAAAACACATGAGGATTTTCTTTTTACTCCTGAGCAAGTATCATTAGGTTTTCGAAATCAAACGCAAATTTTTGCCTATTACCTCATGTCCTTATGGATGCCCAAGCCTGGCGAGCTCAGACAAAATTTTTTAGGCTTGATTCGAAGTCAAAAAATATATTTCAAAGGTCAGCTCAAAAAACTTGAGGATATCCCCATTACGCGCATGCGAGAAAACTTATCTCAAAGCCATTTGGGCGCCCTGACTTTTTTTAATTTATTATTTAGCGGTCATCCTGAGCATAATCATTTATCATTATTAGAATCAAGTGATGGTCATTGTTTATTTACCCAAGAGCTACAAACATTTTGGATGGATTATTTTTTTCCTAAACCAAACCATCTCCATTTATTTTCACCACAAAGTTTTGAAGAGAAAATGCAATTTTTCTTTAAAAAGAACCCGCAGTACTTCAATCAACTGACCCAAAATCTCTCCATACGAAAAATTTTTATGCCTGAAATTTTTCAAATATTTTTTCGAATCTATACCACACCTTTTTCATTAATTGAAAAGTTAGCTTATCAAATTGTTGATGAAAAATATCAAAGCGAACTTAAAAAATTCTTAAAGTATTTAGCACCAAAGCTTGATTTACTACTCGACCGATTTGAAAACCACCTAACCCCTGAGGAAAGACAGGATTGGTCTACATTCCAAAAAAATCAAGGCCATCAGGCGTTTTTAAATTATTCCCAAGATTTTGATGATTTCTTTGGTCATTATCCGCTCTTGAGTACCACTCAAAAAACTCTCGAGAAGCAAATGATTTTAGCTTATACCTTAAATTTAGATACGCCTAATATGCAAGATTACCTGCATGCAGAACAAGTCGCTCACTATACACCCGAAGTGCAGGAATTTTGTTTTATTTACATGTATGATTTGATTCGAAATGCTTGGGATGATGTTCGTAAAGACCCACAACATGTTTTATGGTCAATTTTTAATAATTTCTGCTCTGCGATACCTCATTATAATCCTCACATACGAATCAATCCGACTAGTGATATCGTTTATTTTCTAGCCAAATCAATTTTTTTTCATTTTAATGATTTAGCAAAGTTTTTAATGAATCACAGTCCGACCTTATCCCGAATGACTAATGTTTTTTATCATTTAGATGACCTAAGAGATGAAAAAATTCAAAAGCATTCCATTTTCTTTATTGCCCTACTCTCTCAAAACCAAGAAATCATACAAGTATTAAATCCTTATCATTTAACACTGGAAAAAGAAGAAATCTTAGACTTACAAGAAATTATCTGGAATTGCATTAATCAAAATCAAAAAGATTTATTTCAATTTATTTTAAGACATTATGAAGAAATTTTGACTCATATTAATCAAGACATGCTATCGTTTCGAAGTCTCTTAGAAATGCATTGCGTTGCTTCTGCACCTGAGTTTTTTCCATTGATTCCACTTAAAACGATTAGGGGTATTCATTGCCTATCGCACATTCATATTGGATTATATTCTGATACGAGCGATAGTGATGAAGAGAATAACTATGGATCATCTCTTTGCACAAATGTATAATCGATAAAAAATGAGCGGCAAATGAAATTTAATCACTATATATCCAAATACCATACTTTATTTTTAGGCGCCTGCATCCCTTTAGGCTTTGCTCCTTTTCATTATTTCTCGGTTTTATATTTAGCTATTTTATTTTTCTTTTTAAGTCTTGAAAAAAATCCAAGCCATCGCTTTCAAAGTGGATATTGGTTTGGTGTTGGTTTTCATTTAATCGGCACGTCTTGGGTGTATGTCAGTATCCATGAATACGGTCATTTACATCCTGTCATTGCAGGCCTAGTTACTTTACTTTTTATTCTTTTTTTGGCTTGCTTTTATGGCTTGATGACCCTCATTTATCATCACCTCAAATCTTATTGTCCCGAGGTTTTTAAACCCTTGGTTTTTGCAAGCTCCTGGTGTGCCGCTGAATTTCTTCGAGCACATTGTTTGGGTGGTTTTCCTTGGTTAATTCTTGGTTTTTCAGCTTTAAATAGTCCTTTTGACCATCTCTTACCCTATTTAGGCGTTTATGGCCCAAGTTTTGTCATATGTCTGGCGCTTGGCTATTTAGCGCTTGGGATTACATCTCAAGGGCTTAAAAGACTTTATGGCATTTTAGGACTTTTATGTTTTATGCTTCCTCACTATATAGCTGTGCCTCAAGCACAAGATGAAGCACGTGAATCGATTGCTGTGAGCATGATTCAAGGGAATGTGAAAATGCAAGACAAGTGGGATGAACAATTGTTTTGGAGCCAATACTTTCAATATCTTGCCAAAATTAAGCAATCCCTTGCGCCACAACGTTTGATTATTTTACCAGAGGCTGCGATTACCGCACCTAGCTCGTATATGCATGATGAACTTAAATACATCAATCAGCTGGCTAAAAAACAACACAGCGCAATTGTTTTAGGTATTCCGCAATCAGCTGGTGATGAATACAATTATCACAATTCTATTTTAGCGCTTGGTGCAGCTCAAGGTAGTTATTTCAAACAACAATTGGTGCCGTTTGGTGAATATATCCCGCAAATTTGGATACCTATCATTCGCTTTTTACAATTTCCTATCGTTAACACTATCCCCGGTGATGCTCATCAAGCCCCGATTCAAGTGTTTGGACATCAAATTGCTTCATTAATTTGCTATGAATTAGCCTATCCAGAACGACTCAGACCACAATTACCAGAAGGACAAATAATCATTTCTCTCAGTGATGATGGTTGGTTTGGACATTCTTTAGCACTCTATCAACATCTACAGATGGCACAAACACTCTCACGAATGGCCCATCGCGAACAAATTTTTTCAAATAATAATGGACTATCTAGCTTAATCAATACCCAAGGACAGATTGTTAAGCAGTTACCCAGCTGGAAGGCTGTAGAGGCAAGAGTGGACATCCATACCTCTCAATTGATGACACCATGGATGACTTGGGGTGATAAACCGGTATTATTGTTTTGTTTTTGCATTTTATCTTTTGCATTCTTGTATCATTCATTTAAAATACGACAACTGAGCAATATAATTGAATTGCCAGTGAATACATAAAATTACGATTGATCTCTTGCTGGTCATTTAAAGAGATTGTATCCTTAACTATTAGGTTCAAATTTGTTTATGAATATGGAATCAAACTATAACCCTTCAGAGGTTGAATCTTCAGCTCAACTTTATTGGCAGAAAAAAAACTGCTTTCATGCAAATGAAGATTTAAATAAAGAAAAATTTTATTGTCTTTCCATGTTTCCCTACCCCAGCGGAACTTTACATATGGGACACGTGCGTAATTACACCATTGGTGATGTGATTAGCCGTTACCAACGCGCTTTAGGCAAAAATGTCTTACAGCCCATGGGTTGGGATGCTTTTGGCTTGCCTGCTGAAAATGCAGCGATGAAGCATGATATTCCGCCTGCAGAATGGACCAAAAAAAATATTGAAAATATGCGCGCGCAATTGATGCAATTAGGCTTTGCCATCGATTGGCGTCGAGAATTAGCAACTTGCGATAGCAGCTATTTCAAATGGGAACAATGGTTTTTCTTACGCTTGTTAGAAAAAGGTTTAGTTTACAAAAAAAATTCGATTGTGAACTGGGACCCTGTTGACCAAACTGTATTAGCAAACGAACAAGTGATTAATGGTCGTGGCTGGCGCTCTGGTGCTTTGGTTGAGCATAAAGAAATTTCACAATGGTTTTTGAAAATTACAGCCTATGCTGAAGAGTTATTGGAACAACTCGACCACCTTCCCAATTGGCCCGAACAAGTCAAGCAAATGCAAAGACATTGGATTGGTCGCTCAGAGGGTGCTGAAATTTATTTTGATGTTCCACATCAGCCCCGATTAAAAGTCTATACCACGCGTCCTGATACTTTATTGGGTGTAACCTATTTAGCGATTTCTCCTGATCATCCTTTAGCAAAATATGCGGCGCAAAGTCATCAAGCAGTCGCTGATTTTGTTCAAAGCTGTCAAGGCGTTCGCATGGCAGAAGCTGATTTAGCCAAACAAGAAAAAAGAGGAATTGCAACCGGACTTCATGCGATTCATCCTATCACCAAACAAGAAATTCCTGTATGGATTGCTAACTTTGTACTGATGAATTACGGTACAGGCGCTGTCATGTCAGTTCCTGCGCATGATGAAAGAGATTTTGCTTTTGCTAAACAATATCATTTACCAATGCAAATTGTGATTCAAGGAAGCGATACACATGACTTTGCAGCAGGTGCCTACACAGGTGATGGACAATTAGTCCATAGTGGTGATTTCAATGATTTAGATTCTCAAACTGCTAAACAAAAAATTGTTGAAGCACTCGAGAAAATGCATGTCGGTAAAAAAACGATTCAGTATCGTTTACGAGACTGGGGTGTTTCCAGACAACGTTACTGGGGTACACCCATTCCTATTATTTATTGTGAGCACTGTGGTGTAGTTCCTGTTCCAGATGAAGATTTACCAGTTGAATTACCAGAACAAGTCAATTGGAAACAAAAAGGCTCTCCATTGGCTAATTGCCCTGAGTTTATGCATGTTGCGTGCCCTAAATGTGGCAACGATGCTAAACGCGAAACCGATACTTTTGATACCTTTATGGAGTCATCTTGGTACTATGCACGTTATGCTTGTAAAGGGCAAACCAGTGCCATGTTAGATGACCGCGCTAAATATTGGACACCTGTTGATCAGTATATTGGTGGTATTGAGCATGCAACCATGCATTTACTTTATGCACGGTTCTTCCATAAGCTATTAAGAGATGAAGGGTTAGTCAACTCAGATGAACCATTTTTGGGTTTATTAACCCAAGGCATGGTTTTAAAAGATGGCCACAAGATGTCAAAATCTGTGGGCAACACCGTAGATCCTAGCGCATTGATTGAGCAATATGGTGCAGATACTGCACGTTTATTTACGATGTTTGCAGCACCACCTGAACAATCTCTGGAATGGTCTGATACAGGCGTTGAAGGTGCACACCGCTTCCTCAAACGCTTATGGTCACTAGCACATACCCATCACTCACTGATTCAACAAATGAATGAAGAATTGTTTAATGTTGAACAAATGGACTGGGATGAAGCCAGTAGTGAGCAAAAAGCCATTCGACAAAAAATTCATGTGTTACTGCAACAGGTGCAAATTGATTATGAAAAGCATCAATTTAACACTGTCGTATCTGCTTGTATGAAGGTTTTTAATGAGTTATTCCCATTAGAAATCAAAGATAAGTATGATCAAGCATTGATTTATTCAGGCTTGAGTATTTTGTTAAGATTATTAGCACCGATTACTCCACATATTTGTCATGAGCTATGGATAATTTTAGCTTATCCCAAAATTATCATTGATGCATCATGGCCCAAATGTGATAAAGGGGCTTTAAAAATTGATGAGGCCAGTTTTGTGATTCAAGTTAATGGAAAAAAACGAGGGGAAGTCAAAGCCAGCGTCCAACTTCCAGAGCAAGAAATCATTGATTTAGCGAAAGAAGAGATTCAATCTTTTATTCACGATAAATCCATTCAAAAAGCTATTGTTGTCGCCCATCGTCACTTGATTAATTTTGTTGTCAAGGATGCCTGATGATTCAAAGACTTAAACCACTAGGAATTCTGTTTTTGGTTTTATGTTTAAGTCAATGTGGCTTTCATTTAAGAGGGATGGCGCCTTTGCCCCCCTCTTTTCAAAATGTTTATATTCAAGCTCCTCAATCTGCACACTTTTTAGAAAATGAGCTGGTCAGAAACCTCGAAGCCTATCATGTTCAAGTGTGTGAGACCGCTCCTCATTCCTCTTTTCAAATTATTGTCGATAGCGTAGACTTTCAAAAACAAGTCAGTAATATCAGCTCCAGTACCACACCCCGTCAGTTTCAATTGATTTATACCGTTAATTATCATTTTATTGATACGACTCAAAATCATGATGTAATTCCCAATGGCAAACTCACATCGACTCGTCTGGTGACCATGAATAATGAGCGATTACTCGGTTCGAACTATGAACAAGACTTTTTCGTGAAAGAAATGCAAGAGGATTTAGCAAAACAAATGCTATCGACCATCACGCATTATTTTGAACTCAATCGAGTGCTGATTAGAAAATGAGACGCTATCAATTACAACTTCAACTCCCCTGTCAAAGCCAAGCGGTTTATATCTTCAGTTGTCAAGATATAGCGATTGCGCAACATGAAACACAAAAAATTATTCAAAAAGCTCAAATTGAAGCAATACAAAGATTTGAGATTCAATCACTAGCGCAGTGGGATGCCTTTAAGCAAGAAAGCCTCAATTATGATTTATTCTCAGAGCCTAAGGCTTATATCATTCAATTGGATAAATCAGGCTTTCCTTCAAAACAATTTTTTAATCTCACCCCTGGTCCTGATGAAATCTATTTTATTCATACCCAACAGTTTAAGCATGCTTTTCTAGAACATCTCGCTCAAGATAAAAATTGTTTTTGGTATGGAATGTATCAACCCAGCTCCCAAGACCTTTGGCAATGGTTTTCTAAAACGCTTTTACAAAAGGATTTTAAGTTTGAACCTGATGTAGCAACGTGGTTTTTACAGCAAGATGAGCTGGGGTTTAGGCATTACGCACAACTGTGTGAGCATATTCACTTAACCTATCAAGCACCAACGAGCCTTACACTTGCTGAGCTTCAAAATCATATTGGGTTTACTACACAACAAGACTGGCAGGCTCTGGTTGATGCCTGGATGCTCAATCAAAAAGATATTTTGCTTAAAAAATGTCAACGTCTTCAAGTTTCTCAACAAGATTTTACCCTGCTGATTTGGATTTTAAATCGAACTTTACAAGTTTGGCATGCCTTGCTCATGGGTAAAAAAACGCCCAGAGAAATTTACCAGGACTTTAAAATCTGGAATAAGCATATTCCCTTATTTGAGAAATCCTATCCGCATTTAAAGCTTGATAAAGTCAATCAAGCCCTCATTCTCTTACATGAAATGGATAGATGCTTTAAATCTTATCAGTATCTTCCTGCTCAACTAAAACTAGAGCAGCTCTTATTGGGGTACCCTTATGAATAATGGATTAGCAATCCTGGGTGGCAGTTTTGACCCCATTCATTTAGGACACGTTAAAACCGCCTTAGATATCCAAAAAATTTTTCATTTTAAAAAAATCATCTTCATGCCCTGCGGACAAGCTGTCTTCAAAAATCAATTGCATGTATCGGATGCTGATAGACTCGCGATGTTAAAAATCGCACTCCATGATTCTCCCCAATTCATGATGGATACACGTGAAATGATGAGACAAGGACCCAGTTACACCATTTTAAGTCTTGAGGAACTTCGGACTGAATATGGCAAGCAAGTCTCCTTAACATGGATTTTAGGTGAAGATGCTTTTCAGGAATTTGAGAACTGGTATCGTTATCAAGATATTCTATCTTTTGCTCATTTAATTATTTTGGCTAGACCTAAACTGAAGAAGAACTTTTCAAAAAGTTTAGACGCTTTTGTTGAAAAACATCTTACCGATAATCCTGAGGATTTAATACAAGCCCCTCAGGGTAAAATTTATTTTTATCATGCATCAAACTATCCCATTTCCTCAAGTGAAATTCGTGAAGATATTCACAATCAAATTCTACCCCATGGGCTAGCCCCAGAAGTTCTTGAATATATTCAAGAGCATGCATGTTATCAAACACAGTTAAAAACCAATTACTAACTATTGTTTTTTTATATTTCAAAACTGATGGAGTTTACTAGATTCGGACACCCCAGTTAAGCGATAATCCTTTTCGCAACCAGCATAAACAGATGCTGAACTTGCTATCAATCTCACATCCCGCAGCAAAGTTATGAATAAAATTCACAGTATGAATGCCCCAAAGCATCTAATATTATCCTTTGCCTATCCATCATATTTGTAACCACTTGATGAGACCTATCTATAGTAAATATTGATTAAAGTGCACCCATTTAGCTGTTGGTTTTTGAGCGACTAATAATTTCTGCAATCTCTAAAAATTTGGTATCATTTACGTTAAAAGCCGTTTATTTTTCCTTCTTGTCTATCGTC
>DNMA01000194.1 GCA_003489505.1 Legionellales bacterium
AATCGCGGTGAAATTGCTTTACGTATTTTACGAGCCTGTAAAGAACTCGATATCAAAACTGTTGCCGTATACTCAGAAGCAGACAAAGATTTATTACATGTACGTCTAGCCGATGAAACGGTTTGTATCGGTCCTGCGCCTTCTAATAAAAGCTATCTCAATATTCCTGCCATTATTTCTGCAGCTGAAATTACTGATGCTGTAGCTATTCATCCAGGTTATGGCTTCTTATCTGAAAATGCTGATTTTGCTGATATTGTAGAACAAAGTGGTTTCCAATTTATTGGGCCAAGAGGTGATACCATTCGCTTAATGGGCGACAAGGTCTCGGCAATTGCTGCGATGAAAAAAGCAGGTGTTCCTTGTGTACCTGGTTCTGATGGTCCTTTGGGTGATGATGATGTCAAAAACTTAAAGCTAGGGAAAAATATTGGCTATCCGGTCATTATTAAAGCAGCTGGTGGTGGTGGCGGGCGCGGTATGCGTGTAGTCCATTCTGAATCCAATTTATTAAACGCCATTGCTTTAACCAAAAGTGAAGCAAAAGCGGCATTTAATAATGACATGGTTTACATGGAAAAGTTTTTAGAAAACCCAAGACATATTGAATTCCAAGTCCTTGGCGATGGTCATGGTCATGCCATTCACTTGGGTGAACGTGATTGTTCGTTACAGCGTCGTCATCAAAAAGTTTTAGAAGAAGCGCCGGCATTGGGTATTTCTGAAGAGACCCGTCAAGAAATGGGTGCATGTGTTGTACAAGCCTGTAAAAATCTAAAATATCGCGGTGCAGGTACTTTTGAATTCCTTTATCAAGATGGTTGCTTTTATTTCATTGAAATGAATACCCGTATTCAGGTAGAGCATCCTGTGACGGAGATGATTACAGGAATTGATTTAGTCAAAGAACAAATCAAAATTGCCAGTGGTATTCCTTTATTGTATCAGCAAGAAGATATTCGATTTACAGGTCATGCGATTGAGTGTCGAATCAATGCTGAAGATCCGAAAACTTTTATGCCAAGCCCTGGAAGAATAAACTGGTTACATACCCCAGGCGGCCCAGGTATTCGATTTGATTCACACATCTATTCTAGTTATAAAGTCCCACCCAATTATGACTCGATGATTGCAAAGCTTATTAGCTACGGTGATACTCGAGAAACTGCTTTGGCGCGTATGCGACAAGCCTTAGATGAATTTGTCATTGATGGTATTAAAACCAATATTGAACTGCATCAAAAAATTGTTC
The DNA here is from genome assembly GCA_003489505.1 of Legionellales bacterium. Taxonomy (GTDB): domain Bacteria; phylum Pseudomonadota; class Gammaproteobacteria; order Legionellales; family Legionellaceae; genus UBA2653. Next base: position 1,253 of record DNMA01000194.1, read on the forward strand.
GCAATCCTCAGGTTAAACAAGGTGGTTTCAATATTCACTACCTTGAAAAGATGTTAAAGGAAGAAAATTAATGTGGCAAGTTGTTATTTATACCACAGATGAGCAAGCCAAAGTTATCGATGGCTTGCTTGATGAACACCCCATTTTATCTTTATCGATGCTCAATGCTGGTGAAGATATTTTAATTGAACAAATTCTTCATGAACAACCTATCTGGTCTTTCATTAAAATTGAAGCGCTGGTTGAACATCAACAAGACGCGCAAATGATTCAAGAACAATTAAAAGCCTTTGATCATCAATTAAAAATCGAAATTGAAGAACTGCAAGAAAAAAACTGGCTAATTTATGGTTTAAAAGATTTTAAACCCATGTTATTTGGTGAAAAACTTTGGGTCTTTCCACATTGGTTAGTCCCTGATGAAGTGCCAGAGCATAGCATTATTCTCGACCCAGGTTTTGCATTTGGCACCGGCCAACATGAAACTACAAAAATGTGTCTTGAATGGTTAGCCTCTCATGATTTAAACCATCAAACCGTTATTGATTATGGTTGTGGCTCAGGTATTTTAGGGCTGGCAGCTGTTAAGCTTGGGGCTAAAGATGTTTATGGCATCGATATTGACCCACAAGCAGTTGATGCAAGTATTCAAAATGCACAGTTAAATCATGTCAGTCTTGAAGATTTTCATATTACGATAAATACGGATGATTTACCTAAAAAAGCCGATATCATTGTCGCCAATATTGTCATGAACCCGCTTTTAGAATTACGCAATTATTTTGCGATGACCCTAAAAGACGATGGACAATTGGTTTTATCAGGCCTTTTAGGTACACAGTTAAATCAAGTGAATGAACACTACTCTAGTCATTTCCAATTGGTTGAAAGACATCAAGATAAAGATTGGGGATGTTTAAGTTTTATTAAAAAACCTTAACATCTGAAGATGTTAAGGTTTTTCTTCCATATTAGTTTAATAAACCTAGTGCTTTAACCATATCACGTTCTTCTCTAAGCTCGTTAAGGGTTTTATTAAACATTTGCTGACTGTATTCGTTGAATTCAATTCCTTCAACCACTTCTACCGCACCAGGTTCCATACCTAAAGAACGTACAAAACCATGCTGTCTGCGACATGGGAAAGAGAACATTAAGCCTTCATCAACACCATACTGACCTTGTGAAGATAATGCAACTGAGAAACTATCATGTTCTGGAGTATCATTAATTAAGGTATAAACACCATGCATTATCGCATTAGCTGCAGAGGCTGCTGAAGAGAAGCCACGTGCTTTAAGAATCGCGGCACCTCGTTGTTGAACGGTTGGCACAAAAATTTCTTTAAACCAATTTTCGTCTTGAATGACTTGAGTTGCAGGACGCCCAGCAATTTTAGCATGATAAAAATCTGGGAATTGCGTTGAAGAGTGATTGCCCCAAATCGTCATTTGTGTAATTTCTTCAATATCCACATCTGCTTTTAATGCCAATTGTGCACGTGCACGTAATTCATCCAAAGAAGTCATGGCAAAGAATCGATCTGCCGGAACATCAGGTGCATGGTGTTTAGCAATTAAGCAGTTGGTGTTACAAGGATTGCCCACCACAAACACTCTCACATCTTTTGCAGCATATTGATTGATCGCTCGACCTTGTTCAATAAAGATTTGACCGTTAATTTGTAACAAGTCAGAACGTTCCATACCTTGTTTACGCGGCACTGAACCGACTAAAATCGCCCAGTTGACCCCATCCATCGCTATTTTTATATCCGAGGTCAAAGTCATTTTTTTTAAGCGAGGGAAAGCACAGTCTTGTAACTCCATCATAACCCCTTCCAAAGCAGGTAATGATTGCTCTAATTCTAATAGATTTAGTTCAATATCTACATGTGGGCCAAACATTTGGCCAGAAGCAATTCTAAATAATAAAGCATAGCCAATTTGACCTGCTGCACCGGTTATGGCTACTCTAACACGTCTATTCATGATTTCCTCACTTACTTTCTTGCGTCTGTTTGCTTAAAACAAAGATAATAAGGCTATTTCTTAACAAGAAAAAACATTATAATTAATAAATTCGAGATATCATAACATTGATTTTTATCAAGCTGTACTGAAAAAATGACTGATTTTACTGGTTTGTACATACACATACCATGGTGTATTAAAAAGTGTCCATATTGTGATTTCAATTCGCATCAAAAATCCGCTGAATTGCCGGAAAATGCCTATATTGAAAAATTATTGCAAGATTTTGCTTTGGATGTAAACGCATACCCGCGCCAAAGTATTCAATCAATTTTTATTGGCGGCGGCACCCCAAGTTTATTATCTGCTAATGCCTATGAAAAATTATTTCAGGGCTTGCAAGCATTAGTGCCATGGGATGGACATATTGAAATCACCTTAGAAGCCAATCCTGGGACCATTGATTTTGAACGTTTTCGTGATTATAGAACGGTTGGCATCAATCGTTTATCGATTGGGGTTCAATCTTTTCAAGAAAAGTTTTTAAAAACTTTAGGTCGTATCCATGATGGCCAACAAGCAACTTTGGCCTTAGAAAAAGCGCACCGTGCAGGCTTTGAAAATATTAATATTGATTTAATGTATGGGCTGCCCAAGCAAAGTGTTCAAGAGGCCTTATTAGACCTAGAAATAGCGGTTGCTTGTGACCCTAATCATATTTCTTGGTACGAGTTGACTATTGAGCCTAATACAGTTTTTTATAAAAAACCACCTGAGCAGCCCCAAGAAGATACATTTATCGAAATCGAAGAACAAGGTCGAGCTTACTTAAAAGAACAAGGCTTTCACCGTTATGAAATTTCTGCCTATGGCAAACAAAATGTTTTTTGTCACCATAATCTAAATTACTGGTTATTTGGTGATTATTATGGCATCGGGGCTGGCGCACATAGCAAATTAACCCTACCCTCTGGCAAACTTTTACGTCAAGCCAAAACGCGTATGCCGCAAAGTTATTTAGACGCCGCACCCCATTTTTGTGCCGAAACACGTATCATCGATTCAGCACAAGAACGGATGTTTGAATTCATGCTCAATAGCTGTCGCTTACTAGAACCCATCTCTTTTGTAATCTTTGAAAAACAAACTGGACTCAAACGTCAAGAACTGATGCCCTATCTCAGCAAGGCACAAGATTTAGGATTTATTCAACACGATAGCCATCAATGGCAAATTACAGCCTTAGGCCAACGATTTAATAATGAAATTATTAAATTATTATTGTAGGATATGAAGATATTCTTTGGGAGAAATGCAATGAATCCAGTGGTATTATCTGGCATCTTAATCACTGTTGCCTATTTGTTTGGTTCTTTATCCTCAGCCATTATCATTTGTAAAATATTTGGCTTGGGAGACCCTCGCATGCAAGGTTCTAAAAACCCTGGTGCAACAAATGTTTTACGCCTTCATGGAAAAAAATATGCGGCCATGGTTTTTATAGGTGATATGTTGAAAGGCACCATTCCTGTTTTAATCGGCCATCTATTTAACGAGTCAATTCCCATGCTGGGTTGGATAGCCTTTGCTGCTATCATCGGGCATATGTATCCTATATTTTTTGGCTTCAAGGGTGGGAAAGGGGTTGCTACCGCATTGGGTAGTTTTTTTGGCCTGAATTTCTTTTTAGGCTTAACCTGTTTAGGCACATGGATTATCACAGCCTATATTAAAAAATACTCCTCACTGGCATCGCTTGTGACCATCTGTTTAGCCCCTTTATTTGCCATCAATTATATGCAAACAGCAGCTATTTTCAGCCCTATGTTATTCATCTCCATCATCATCATCGCCCATCATCATGAAAACATTCAACGTATTTGGCGTGGTGAAGAAAGTAAAATCAGCTTTAAAAAATAAATCAGACAGGGTCACTTACTTTTGCAAGTGGCCATCTGGCTTTCACTTCCAATTGAGCATCCGCATCCACTTTTTGCTCTTTTAAATACTGCATCCCTGTATAGGCAATCATGGCGCCATTATCTGTACAATATTGTAATGAAGGATAAAATACTTCACATAAGAGTTGCTTAACCTTTTCACGAAGCAGTTGATTGGCAGCCACACCTCCGGCTAAAACCAATTGCTTAGCACCAGTATCCACTAAAGCACGTTTGGTTTTTTCAAATAAAGTCTCTACCACAGCCATTTGAAATGCATAGGCAATGGCTTTTTTACTCTCCTGATCTTGTTTTGATTTGAGCCAAGCTTGTAGTGCATGGGTTTTAAGTCCACTAAAGCTAAAATCAAAGCCTGGTCTATCTAATAATGGCCGAGGAAAAGCTTTAAGCCCCGATGCCTGAAAAGCCTTTTCACAAGCCATTTCAGAGAGTGCACGCCCACCAGGATAAGGTAAACCCATAATTTTAGCGGTTTTATCAAAAGCCTCACCGGCCGCATCATCAATGGTTTCGCCTAAAAGCTCATAATCACCTAAAGCTTTAGCCCAAATGATTTGGGTGTGCCCACCAGAGACTAATAAAGCTAAAAAAGGAAATTGAATTTGAGGAAACTCCATTTGTGCAACCAACAAGTGCGCTTCTAAATGATGAACAGCAACTGCAGGTTTATTTAAAGCAAAAGACAAGCTTTTAGCAAAACAAGCTCCCACTAATAAAGCCCCCATTAAACCGGGGCCTGCGGTATAAGCGATAGCATCAATTTCTGCAAGATTCATTTTGGCTTTTTGACAAACTTCTTTAACCAAAGGAACGATATAGCGAATATGATCACGCGAAGCCAATTCGGGCACCACACCACCAAAAGGCTGATGCGCCAAAATTTGGCTATATAAACTATGGGCAATTAAGCCCTCTTTTTCACAATAAATCGCTAATCCAGTTTCATCGCAAGATGATTCAATTCCTAAAATTCGCATAAAATAATAGATAAAACAAAGATGGCTCTCACTATATCAAAATTCTCATCAAAAAGCACTTTTGTTTGACAAAAACGCCTAAACTATCTAGGTAAACATGCACTTTTAGCTTATAATTGTCGTACAGAGATACCTCCATCGACAGGGATAATGCTACCTGTTATATAGGCAGAGGCCTGTGATGCCAGTAATAGTAGGACGCCGTTTAAATCCTCCAAACGTCCAATTCGATGCATTGGCGTTCGTTCTTCGACATATTGCCCGATGACTTGTTCTAAATATTCTTGATTGATAGGGGTTTTAATATACCCAGGTGCTATGGCATTGATACGAATAGGATATTTTGCACATTCTAATGCCAAAGAGCGGCTCATTTGCTCTATACCCCCTTTACTCATTGCATAAAGACATTGATTGGTATGGGTAAA
>DNMA01000161.1 GCA_003489505.1 Legionellales bacterium
ACCCTATTTTATATGGCCCCTATACAGAGTCTTTTCATAATTTAGATGGTGGTCGTGAAGCCATTGTTCCCAATTTCCATTTTGCCATGCCTTTTGGCGATAAAATCGTTTATGGCGCCAGCTTGGTTGCCCCTTTTGGTTTATCATCGAATTGGCCAGAGTCATCTGCGGTTCGCTATGCCGGTACTTATAGTAATTTAAGAGTGATTGATTTTGCCCCCGAAGCAGGTGCTTTAATCAATGATCATTTTGCCCTGGGTTTAGGGGTTGATTTTCAATGGGCGAATGTCAATTTTGATAACGTCATTGGTGCTCCAGCCGTTTTACCGATTTTATTACCCGGTGTGCCTGTCACAGAATGGGATACCACCGTTAAAAACAGCGGAAAGTCATTTGGTATGGGTTTTCATGCTGGATTTTTAACGAAATGGAACGATGACAATACGCGTTTTGGGTTTAACTACCTTTATGGTGTCACGCAAAACTTTAAGGGGACATCACAGGTTCAAGGAATGTTTGCTGATGGGGACTTCCTCAATACTGATGCCTACGCTGTTTCGAATAATTTACGTGCAGATCCTGTCAAGTTTCCGGATATCATGACTTTTAGTTTATTTCATAAAATGACTGATAAAGTCGATGTGATGGGTTCTATTGTGTACAGCATGTGGTCTTCTTTTAAGTCGATTACATTATACAATATCCCTGTGGCATCAATTCCGGATAATGCCTTGGTATTACAAAATGCAACGGCTATTCAAAATTATCGAGATACTTTTCGATTGGCTTTTGGTCTGAATTACAAATTAACGGATAAATGGGAACTTCGAGGCGGTACGGGGTGGGATCAGACCCCAACCAATAATACCGATAGAGATATCCGTTTACCCGATGCCGATAAATATGCTCTTGCAGTGGGTGCGCATTGGCAACCCACAGACTCTTGGGGTTTTGATATAGGTTATAGTTATTTGTGGCCTCTACAAACAGCAACGGTTAATAAAACACAGTACCTAGATAGCCGAAACTGGGTAGTGATTAATGCAACTGGCCATGCTTACGCACAGCTTCTTGCCCTTGGCCTGAAATGGCGAATGTAGGGTTGATTGAGATAAAAAAAATCCGGTTACTTTCGTAGACCGGATTTGATGATTCAAATCTTTTAGTCTTTATACAAAGTGGTTTCGCCTGGGCCATTCACTTCTAAATGATAACCGTTTGCTGCAAGATATTGAGGGGTAATTTCACCTGTTGCAAGATTAACAGTTAACCAGCCTAAATCTACTGGATTACTAGTATCGGTTGCCATTTTAATTAAAGCTTGGCATTGATTGTTAACGATATGGCCATAACAAGCTAATTTGACAGAAGCCCAAAATACTTTGTTATCACTATTGGCTTTGGTAGGGTGTTGAGAAGCAATCGTACCATTGATATAGCCATTGGATTCAACAGAAGTGCGATTATGGGTAATCAATTGTTTAGGTGCTGCAAAAGAAACTGACATAAAGCCAAATAAAGCCAAACTCAAAGTTTTTTTAAACATGAAAAAATTCCATTAAATAGTAAAAATTGCCTACAATATATGCAAACATCTATAAATATGCAAGCTTTTTTATACCCCAATGTCTTCATTCCATATATGAGGACAGGTTTGAATAAAGTTTTCCATCATTTGAATACAATCGTTATCCTGTAATAAGGTGATTTGTACCCCTTTTTGTTTTAATAATTCTTCTTCACCCATGAAATTTTTATTTTCACCAATCACCACATGCGGAATTTTGTATAAAAGAATGGCGCCAGTACACATCGGACAAGGCGATAGTGTGGTATATAAAGTGCATTCTTGATAGATTTTAGCAGGCAAACGACCAGCATTTTCTAAAGCATCCATTTCCCCATGCAGGGTAGAAGATTTTTTTTGAATTCTTTGATTATGGCCTCGGCCAATGATTTCATTGTTGTGTACAATCACCGAGCCAATGGGTATGCCGTTTTGCTCTAAGCCTTTTTGTGCTTCACGGATGGCTTCCTGCATAAAGTAATGATGATCAGTCATGAATTATCCTTAATAAAAAATATGAATCTAGCATATTTATAAGTGGGATTGAACAAGAATACTTTTTAATTTTTTTTTAAACCACGCAATTTTTTATCATCATTTAAAACGCCAATAATTGTAGTATCGATAAAATTACTAAGGTCTGAAGATGAATGGGTACCTAAAGAATTTTTAAATGCTTGAATTGAGGCAGTTTCTGTACCTGGAGACTGAAAAAAACTATTGGTATTGCGGTGAGTACCAGCTGTTTTTAAGAAAAGTAATAAATAGAAAGCTTTTTCTTCAGGAGAAATACCTTTCTTATCAAATTGTTTTTTGATGATTTTTAAAATATTGAGTTTGCACCATTTATTTTCAAACATACAATCCTTGCCATTGGCATCAATAGCCGCTTGCATAGCACTGGAGATATTGTTATTGTCACTCAATGCTTTTTTACCTGTTCATTAATTGCTAATTTGGGATGTAAATAGGCATCAAGGTCTTTTTGAATTTGAAGTAATTTATTGAAAAAATAGGTAGCCAAGGGTTCATCTGGCATATCTTTTGGGATTAATGAACCAATATTGCTTAGGAGATTTCGTTTAAACCAATCAATGGGAC
>DNMA01000132.1 GCA_003489505.1 Legionellales bacterium
TCTACCCATAGCCACCAATTTTAAAAAAATATAGTCAAAATCTAAAAACTTCGCTACAATACCCCTCCATTGTCTCTGTTTCTGTGTCTAAATAAATGCAATTAAGATATGTTTTTCTGACTTTAGTTCTTCTTGGTGGCGCTTCTCAAGCTGAATCTCCTAATGTGTCCTCGACATCTGAAAGCACATTTAGCCATATCAAAAATTTCTTTAAAGAGAAACCTGCTGAAAAAACAACAGTCAGCCAAAATACTCAAGCGATTGCTCCTACAGCACCTGCAGAACCTGCGATAAGTGAAGAAATTCCACCTTTACCAGAGGATGAAGATGCCCTGATTCAAACCAGCCAAATGGATGAGTCTCAAGGTCATTTTTGGAATTTACAACAAACCGATATTCGCGCTGTGATTCAGGAAGTCTCCAGAATGACTGGTAAAAACTTTTTAATTGACCCACGCGTTCAAGGTAAACTCTCTTTAATTTCAAATTCTAAAATTGCAGATAAAGATATTTATCCGGTCTTTTTATCGATGTTACAAACCGCCGGCTTTTCTGCCATTCCCCAAGGTGATGTCATTAAAATTGTACCCATCATGGATGGTCGAACTGAAGCTGCATTTTCAAATCCCCTTTTACATAGTAACAATAATAGTGATGCCCTAATGATTCAGGTGATACCTGTGCATTACGTGCCAGCTGATCAGTTAGTTCCAGTTCTTCGCCCTTTAATGCCACAATGGAGTACTGTCAGCGCCTATGGCCCTTCCAATATGCTGATTTTATCAGGTAAAGCCTCCAATATTAGTCAATTATCTGAAATCATTCGCCAAGTCGATACTTCTTCTGCCAATGGTATTGATATTGTGCCTTTAAAACATGCACTGGCGATGGATGTCACCAATACGCTTAAAGAATTACTCAAGGCTCAATCACCAGGTGGTATGAGAAATGGCCCTGTTATTGCATCAGATGATAGAGGTAATGCCGTATTATTAAGCGGAAATAAAACCGACCGACTTCGTCTTCGCTTATTGATCTTAGAATTAGATAAACAAAACCCGAATGCAACGCATAGTAATACACAAGTCGTCTATCTCAATTACATGCGAGCTGAAGATTTAGTACCGATTCTTGCAGGTATTGCCCAAGCAGGCTTCAGTGGTGTTGTCGGAACAACGATTGGGACCATGTCTCAACCCCAACTCGATAGCAGTAACCCTGCTGCAAACATGATTCCAAATCCATCAGGTGGTTCGGTACCCAATAATTCATTAGGTAGCCAAGGTGCTACCACTTCAGCATCTCCTTCAACCCAAGGCACTAGTGCACAAAACGAAGGTAGCACCAAACCATCGATTCAAATTATTGGCGAGCCCAATACTAACTCTATCATTATGAATGGCCCTCCTGCGGTTTTAAAAACATTGAAGAATGTCATTCAACAACTCGATATCAAACCTGCACAGTTATTGGTAGAAGCCATGGTCGCTGAAATTGATGCTGAAGTCGTCGATAGCCTAGGTATTGAGTGGGGCTCTATCAATCAAAAAACCCAAGACCCAAGTACATTTAATCCAGGTTTTGCAATTATTAATTCCAAAACAACAATTAATCAATTTCAATCCCAGATTTATGCCCTTACCCGTGAACGCAAAGCTAATATCTTATCGACACCATCGGTGGTGGTCTTAGATAACCGCCAAGCAAAAATCTTAATCGGTAAACAGGTCTCAGTGGCATCTTCGTCTTATCCTAATAATGCCCAAGGAACCACAACGGCAAGCCCTTATACTACTTTTGACCGTGTGAATGTGGCCCTACATCTTTATGTTCGCCCACAAATTACCCGCGATAATGGGATTCAAATGCAAATTGACCAAGGCAATGACACCTTGCAAAATGATGAGTTATTAGACCCAGGTACCATTCCTGTTTTCAATATCAGTGCGATTGTGACCTCCGTTCATGTTCAATCAGGTGATATCATTGTTTTAGGTGGACTTGCTCAAGATAAAATATCGAATAACAATACTGATGTGCCGATATTAAAAGATATTCCAGGTGTTGGTCGTTTGTTCCAGCACAATATCAATAACCGCCGTAAAAAAGTATTAATGGTTTTTATTCGCCCATACATCATGAAATCGAATAATGACAATGCTTTATTCTCTAGTGGCAAATATCAGCATCTTAGACAAGATCAATTAGATTTTGTGAGAAGCCAAGAAAACTATGATGAACGAAACCGAGCGACCGTTGCACCACCTTGGCACTCGGAAGTATTACCTAAACCTTTCTCTGGTCAAGCCCACTTAGCTCAAAAATAATCATGATAAACGCAAGCCTTTCCATTCCTTATACGTATGCTAAAAAACATGGGGTCTTTGTGAAAGAAAAGACCCCTGATTCTTTTGTCGTTTATCATACGTCTTTTACACCCATGGATGCGCTTCTTGAAATCCAAAGACTTTATTATCAACAAGGACTAGAATTTAATCTGCTTGAAGATGAAGTATTTCAACAAAAGTTAACTGATTTTTATCAACAGCAATCACAATTTCAAACCCAGACCAACTGGCTTGAAGAAGAGTTAGAACTCAATTCTTTAGCCAAAGAAATCCCTAAACATCAAGACCTATTAGATAGCCAAAATGATGCCCCCATCATTCAATTGATCAATGCCTTATTTATGCAGGCGGTAAGACAAAAAGCCTCCGATATTCATATTGAAACCTATGAAAATCGTATTACTGTACGTTTTCGCATTGATGGCATCTTAACTGAAATTTTAAACTTAGACCCACATGTCGCACCTTTAGTCATTACGCGTATCAAAGTCATGGCACATTTAGATATTGCCGAAAAAAGACTTCCACAAGATGGACGAATTAGCTTACGTGTGGCAAAACATCAAATTGATGTGCGGGTCTCTACCCTACCTGCTAATCATGGTGAACGCGTGGTCATGCGTATTTTAGATAAACAAGCTCAACAGCTAAACATGTCCTTATTAGGGATGCCACAAGAATTGTTAAATAAAATGACGCATATGATTGGGCAACCGCACGGCATTTTACTCGTGACCGGCCCCACAGGTTCAGGTAAAACCACATCCCTTTATGCCATGCTCAGTCAAATGGATGCCAAGACTCATAATATCTTAACCATTGAAGACCCCATTGAATTTGATTTACCAGGCATTAGCCAAACCCAAACCAATTCTAAAATTGATATGACGTTTGCCAAAGGTTTAAGAGCGATTCTTCGCCAAGACCCTGATGTGGTCATGATTGGGGAAATCCGTGATTTAGAAACAGCTGAAATTGCTATTCAAGCGAGTTTAACGGGGCACTTGGTTTTATCGACCCTGCATACCAATACAGCCCTTGGCGCTGTCTCAAGGCTTCAAGATATGGGCGTTGAACCCTTTTTACTATCCACAAGTCTTTTAGGTGTCTTGGCGCAACGTTTAGTCAGACGTCTGTGTCAACACTGTAAACAAAAAAAACAAATCCATATTAAGGATTTACCTTGGTTAGAACACCCCACTCAAGAAACTTATGACATCTATGAACCCAAAGGCTGTGAGCAATGTCATCATACAGGCTATCAGGGTAGAACAGGTATTTTTGAACTTATCATTTGTGATGACATCTTAAAAGCAATGATTCATCGCCAAGATAACCCCCAGTCCATGGAATTACATATTCGACAAACTTGTCCAAGTATTCGCCATGATGGTTGGTTACAGGTATTAAAAGGAAATACTTCAATTTCTGAAATTTTAAGAGTGACGAGTGATTTTTAGATACTATACTAATAGTATCGATTTGAGGAAAATCATATGGTTTATTTAGCAAATACTATCCAGATTTTTGAACAGTTTGAAGAAATTGCTGCTAGCTTATCGGTTGAAATCCCTGCGCCTTTACAAAGACAAATTGATTTATTAAAAGAAGACTTTAGTATTAGTTTAAATAGCTTTTATGCAAAAGACGCTATTAAACACTCAAAAATTACGAAAAAAACTGAAAAGTTTGCACACGATTACTACGCAGTGAAAATCTATCAAATTTTAAAATCATTATATCAGCTCAATCCCAGTGAAACTAAAAAACTGATTCGTCTGATGGTCCATATTCAAAATCAAATTCCTTATAGCCTCAATCCTCAAGACGAGTTCAAAAATCCCTATCCACAGTTTTTATTGTTTAGCCAAGCCTATCACGCCAATCATTTTTCTTCAAAAGCGCAACGAGATGGCGTATCTGGAAGGGTTTTAGACGAAATTGTTGAACATCTTCGAACACATGCGATATCCCCCGATGATTTAAGGGTAAATATTTATTTTGCCCCTTTTCACAATGAGTTAAAGCCTTTTGTATATAATAACCGAACTTGGGTGGTTTTCTCCAAAAGTGAAATGGATGCGACAAGAATCGTCCCTGTCATTCCAACTCAAGATTTACTTAATCGAATCATAAAAATGCCAGCCACTCATAATCCCTCAATAATCAGAGATGAATCAACAGGCTTTGAAACTAGCTCTCTAAAGCGCTGAGGTGCCTATAGATAACTGAGCAGAAGGTTCATCACGCCACTTAGTACAGACAGAAACTTGTCTAGAAGTTTTACCCGATACGGCATCGATTAATTGAATGGAATAAAATGGCTCTATTGAGGATATCGTTTTTATGCGTTCTTCATAAGTATTGAGGATTAACTGATCAGGAAAAGTGGGTAACAGCCGTTCTGGAAATTGCTCAGAAATACATGATGCTGCATAACCTCTATTATTTTCAGCAACCCAATGTCCTTTATAGCTAAAAATTCTTACTTTTAAAACATCCACTAAAGAATTATCATTTTTAATACTCAATCCCACATCCTCAACTTTTGCACCAAGAATTTCATTAGATGAAGTGTGAAATGCTTGCGAGTTTTTAAATTGGTCTGTTGCATTATCTTGAGAGAATTGAATATCAATAGTGGGACCTGGGTTTATTATTGCAAGCTCTTGTTTCCACTCCCTTATAAATGGCTCATGTAGGCGTAAAATATCTTGATTCATCAGAGAACCCATTAGACTTATACCTCTTTGCAATTCCAATTGATGTATCATACGAAAGGTATTTTTAATGTCCTCTTCAAGCTCCAATTGACCTCTTTCTCTTGATAAAGAACTATAATCTCTTGACAATAAGATTCTTAAATTCTCTTGAATTTCATGAAGATCAGACTCAAAAATTTCTAATTTGCGTTTGAGTTTTGGATATCTCACTTTTGTTTGAAGATCTGAGATGACCATTAACATATTGCTTAAAAAATCTGAAGTATTCTGTTGTTCCTCTTGAATTTTTTCACCTAAAACTTCAGAAACACTGGTATAGTTATCACGACTTAAGTGACGTTCCCGTTTACGACTTGGTGAATACATTCCATATTTTATTAATGAGGGCTTTTGTTCTTCTGTATAAAATTTATCAAGTGATTCTTTGTTTTTTTTTACCATAATAGCCCCACCACAATGAATATACTTTAAATATAGCAGGGATAATATGATCTTGCTGTGTGGTTGATGAGCAAAAAAAGGGATTATTAGATCTATTATTTTACTAATTTTTCATATCTTAATTAATTAAATCTAAAAACGAATAAATTGTTGATTGATGGTAAATTTTTAATATATATTTATAAGGTTGTATAATTTTTAAAAACTTAAAACAATAACCGAGGAGTAGTAAATGGAATTAATGCAAGATATCAAAGATGGCCATGATTTTTCCAAAACATCATCAGACTCTTTTGAACGCTCAAGAAAGCTTTTAAAGTATCATTCTAAAACCTTATTTAATGGCTATCACAGCCTGAAATCTCAGATGGCCTACACGGCTCATCCTTTTTTAAGTCTTTATCAATTTATCATTGATTTCATGAGATTATTTTATAATGTGTTTCTTTTTGCTTGTTCTACTTTGATGTTTAAGTTGGAAAATATGAATGAACGCTTTGTCGATTTTTTGATTAATTTAGGTGCTACAGGCATGGAATTTGCGGCTATTGGCTTTAGTCTTATTTCTTTAGTGGTCAGAAGCTTAGTTTCTTTATTGACCTTAAATTATTTTGAGGGGAAAGAAAATGATATCGCTTTTGTATTTAAGAATTGGAAACTCAATGTCACGCATGAGAAAGCTTTAAGTGAATCGTTCTTCAAAAGACAGGTTGCGGCGATTGAAAAAATTGGTTCTGATTTCTCGCAAGAGCTTAAACATCATACCCGGGCTTTTGCAACGGTGTAAATCAAAAAAAAGCCCCTATTCAGGGGCTTTCATTTAACGGCTTGATTGATAAGCAGCGATACCGATTTCTTCTAATGCATCAATAGTTTGTTTACCACCAGGCACAAATCCACCAGCAGCATGTTTGATGAAATTTGCTCCGAGTTTTGCAGCTTGTACAACAGGATCAGGTTTGATGACATAAAAGATTCCTACTGCTAAAACAGCTAAACCACAAATTAAGCTTAATGCTGGTAATACTGTACCGACAGCGCCTGCAAGCATTGCGCCCAGATAAGGGGTTAAAAAAGTAGTCATACTATTGATAACGCCCAATACCAATTCTGGTGCAAACAATGCTGCAGCAGCATAAATACTTGCACCCGCTAAACCAGCATAACCGGCATATCTTTTTCCGGGTCTATCAAAAAACTTTTTTGCCATGATAGTCTTCTCCTTGAAGGTCAAAATAAAAAAATCCCTTTTAAGGGATTTTAATTATCAAGACTTGACGAACCCCATACCCATTTCAGCCATATCCTCCATAGCGTCAACGGTATCACGACCACCAGGAATGACTTTTGATAAGGATTTAAGGAGAAAATCTTTACCCGCTTTAAGACCTTTTTTAGTAGGTGGTTCGGGTTCAAACAGCGGACTCATTGTAACAGCAATCATCGCACCAATAATCACTGTAGCGACTAATGGGACCATATAACCGAGAAAAATACCTAAAGAAGCACCTAATAGACCTGAAACAGCGGTCGCAATCGATGCAGCTATACCTTGAAACAAACTTGGGGATAAAAATGAAATTCCTGAATAAAGACCAAAACCACTTAAAGCACCCACCATGGCTGGTTTTTGAGAATCTTTATCAAAAAAATTCTTGAAATTTTTTGCCATTATACGACCTCCTCTTCGATTAATAACATTCATTAAATTATCACATTTGTAATAAAATGCAATTTTTTTATATATTTAGATCGAATGATATGAATATACTTCTGATTGAATTAATTTTTAAAAAAAAGATCTATGATTATGAAATTTGATCTAATCAAGACGGGCCGGTGTCTTCTTGATTAACAAAAGGAACAAATCGAACACCAATCAACTGCTGATAGGTATAATCATCGACTTGATGCTTTTTGATTAAAAATAAGTATTCTTCATGGGTTTGCATGTCATGGATGGGAATAATCATCTTCCCACCAATTGCTAACTGTTCTAAAAGCTGATGCGGCACCTCTCCTTGTGCACTTGCTGTGACAATGATGGCATCATAAGGCGAATATTGCGCCCAACCCTCATAGCCATTTCCAACATGGATTAAAACATTTTTGATATTTGATAAATGAATATGTTGTTGGGCTTGCAAAGCCAAGGTCTTGTAACGCTCCACTGAATACACCTGAGCACCCAGTGTTGCTAAAATAGCAGCTTGATAACCAGATCCTGTTCCAATTTCCAATACTTTTTTATTCTGTAAAGGCATGATTTTTTCAGTCATATAAGCGACGATAAACGGTTGAGAAATGGTTTGACCTAAATCCAAGGGTAGCGGTATATTTTCATAAGCCTGCGATTTGTAAGATTTCTCAATAAAATTTTCACGCGCTACCTCACCCATCGCTTTTAAGATTTCAGGCTGATGAATGTCTTGTTGCTGTAAGGCTTGAAGTAATTGCTGTTTATCCATGTTTGCACTATCCTAAAATATCAGTCCTAATTGAATGAATCATGCGCCATTTAAAATTGTTTTTGATGATAGCCACATCTTTAGCACTTATCCTTAAAATCATTTTGATGATTCATTTCCCACAACTACAAAATTATCCGCTCTACCCTATTTTAATAATGGGTGGCATTGTGCAAATTAGCAATATTTTATGGAAATTCATTCATGGAGAATGGGGGGCGGACTTACTGGCTGCACTTGCCTTGATAGTGGGTATCGTTTTAAAAGAATATATTGCGGCCACATTAATTGTGTTTATGCTTGCCAGTGGCCAGCTTCTTGAAGAATATGCAACCCGTCAAGCCTCATCGGTCTTGAGCGCTTTACTCAAAAGAATGCCAAAAACTGTGCATTTACTAAAAAATAATACCCTCAAGGATATTCCTTTAGAGTCTGTAAAAATTGGCGATATTGTAGTGGTCTACCCTTTTGAAACCTGCCCTGTTGATGGCATAGTTATAGAAGGGCATACCAATATGGATGAATCGTATTTAACCGGTGAGCCCTATAAAATATCCAAAGCACCGGGGAGTATGGTCATTTCAGGCGCTTTAAATGGTGAAAATCTGATTCATGTCCAAGCCACTGAATTGCCAAAAGATTCTCGATATGAATCTATCGTACAAGTCATACAAGATGCCCAAAGTAAAAAACCAAAACTCAAACGAATTGCTGATCAATTAGGAGCAGTTTTTACCCCTATTGTCTTGATTTTTGCCGGCATTTCTTATTTTTTTAATCATGACGCTACCCGAGTGCTAGCCATTTTAGTCACTGCCACCCCCTGCCCTCTATTAATTGCTATCCCCATTACCATCATCAGCGCCATTAGTCTAGCGGCCAAAAATAGTATTATTATTCAAGACCCCTGTGTTCTAGAAACACTACCCAATTGTCAAACAGCAATTTTTGATAAAACGGGCACATTGACTTTAGGAAAACCTAAAATGAGTCAGATACATCTTTTATCTGATTTAAACGAAGATGAGATTATCCAATTCACGGCTAGTCTTGAAAGATATTCCAAGCATCCGCTGGCACAAGCCATTTTAGACATAGCCCAGGAAAGACACTTAACTTTATTTGATGCCTCTGAGATTTCAGAAAAACCCGGTAAAGGCCTGGAGGGCAAAATTCATGGTCATGTAATTCAAATCACCAGTCGAAAACATTTAAAAGATTTAAGTGTCCTGCCTGCTATTGAGTCAGGATTAGAATGTATTATTCTTATCAATCAAAAAATGGTTGCTAGTCTTATCTTTCATGATGAAATCCGCCATGAAACCCTGGCGTTTATCGCTCATCTTAAACCCCAACATCACTTTAAAGATATTCTGATTGTATCGGGAGATAAAAGTTCTGAGGTGGAATATTTAGCCAGTATATTAAATATTGAAAAAATTTATGCTCAACAAACCCCTGAACAAAAACTTGAAATCGTTAATGCACAAAGAAAGTATGGGCCTGTCGTTTTTATGGGCGATGGTATCAATGACGCGCCTGCACTGCATGCCGCTGATGTCGGAATTGCCTTTGGTACACATCATGAAATATCTGCACAATCGGCAGATGCAGTCATTATGGAAAGTTCTTTAGGTAAGGTCGACGAACTCATTCATCTGAGTCAAATAACTCAAAAAATTGCCCTACAAAGTGGATTTTTTGGGATTGCTTTGAGTATCATGGCGATGATTTTGGCAAGCTTGGGTAAAGTAACCCCTGTCGAAGGTGCAATTATTCAAGAGTTTATTGATGTATTAGCGATTATGAATTCACTCAGATTGGTTTTTTTCACTAAAATTTACTCGGATATTAAACAATAAGAATAAAAAAACACATTGATTTCAATTTGTTCAGAATGAATGTATAATATTATAATTAATAATTTTCATTCGATGAGTCAGTTTTATGTTAGATGCCTTAGAAAGTATTTATGATTTAGGTTTTCATTCCCCAACACCACCTCCATTAAGAACAATCTTTAAATCTTTAAATTGTTCTAAACAAAAATTATTTATTTATAAAATTTCGCTTGGCACTAACCTCTTTCACAAAGAAATGTTTGACCACTTGGCTCAATTAATGGCTGAACAAGTTCAAGGGGATACAAACCTTAATCCTTATGCACTTTATGTGGTGTGGGGGCGAAATCTTTTTTCATTTAATTTGTGTAAAAAAGGCGTACTCCTTGCCTTAAGCGCACCCAGTCACATTTATCTTGAACCCTGGAAAAGACCTGAATTTCTAACATTTACTCATCAATTAAATTTTGAAACCTTAATTGAATTCCCACCTGAAATGCGAGATAAGTTTTCTCTTTCACATGCCAATGAGGCATTAAACTATAATGATGCCATCAAAAAATTAATTCCTAAATTAAAAACAATTGAATCCTATTTGGTAAAAAATTATATTTATGAGCCTTATTTTCTCCATAAATCTATTCAAGATTTTTTATTTGGCTTATCACAAACGACCATGTCTCGCTTATCACCTAAAAGAGGGTCCCGCGCACCATCCCCCTTTGTGGATGTTCCTACTCAAGGTATTAGTCAGGCTGAATTTGATATCCATCCTGACCTAATGAGAATGTGTAATCTAAAAGAAAATGAACTATTTCAACAAGTTCAGCCAATCAGTCCACATATTCATTTTGAACATTTTATTCTCGTTGAAGAAGAGGCTCTAAAAATCCATGGATTTATTAGAGCAAAAGGTGTTTTTGGTCATTTAATGGCTCATTACACTGAAGAATCACGCCAGTATTTTTCACCTCCAAAGACAGTTGTAAGCCATGCAAGACATGCCAATTGTGCATCCCCTTCTTCTGGGATGTTTCCCTTTCCCGAAATTGCCAGACTCTTTGAACCAACTGGACTTCGAGTGATTACAGAATCATTAGATGATGAAATTCAAATCAGTGAAAATCAAGAATCCTTCATTAGAATTTTAAAGAAGTTAGAATTAAAGGAACTTTTTAGAGTCATCCAGACTTATGACTATGATGAATCTGAAGAATTATTTAGGTTATGTGGTCTTTTTATTCCCGAACGTATCAGTTTATTCAAAGGACTTGTTTGTCAAAATCAACTCAATCTTTTACTGAAAAAATTTGGTGTTGATAATGAATTCACCCCTGAAACCGATCGATTAATTTTAACCAGTCATGATGTTCGAGCTGGATTGGATATGATTGCAACACTTGCGCAAAAGCATATAATCAGCGAAGAGGATATAGAAGAAGAAATTACAGACTCTGTTATCCCACTTGAAAGTCTTCGTGGAATGGACATTAGAACGCTTGCACATACTACCGAAGGTCTTGGAAATGCTGAAATTGCCTGGGGAATTTTAGATGTTTTACTGAGAAAAGAAAATCGTCCTTTTATTTCTTGTTCTAAAGAGCTTATAAAATTTCATGCATCACAACTGCAAAAGGATACGACCCTTGTACTCGATGGGCATGGTGGTACCTCCGATGTTAAAATTGGTGATGGCGCTTATTCCGTCGATAAAATGAAACATCTGACTCTGGACTTTTTACGCGAAGACACTGACGGACATATTAAACATATTATCTTACAAAGCTGTGTATCCGCGCGATTAAAGCTCTTAAAAATTCCATATTATTTAAAGAACAAACCTAAAGAATCTGGTAAACAAAGAATGCTTATTGTTGATACGCCAATGATTCAAGAAGAAAAAAATTCAACCATCACCGTATCAAGGGACTATTTCGTTAAAACTTCATCGATTTGTTTAGCTCAATCTATCATCAATGCGATATTTTTAGCGAATAAACAGCTTTTGATTGCTTTTACCTTTAGTCCTAATTTAATCAATCCATCATTTATCTTAGGTCTTGGTAATGTAGGCATAGTCCCTGAAACCCCAGCTGATGGCCAAAGCTATGCAGAATGGGGAAAAGATGTTGCACCTGAGCGATTTGATAATAAATCAATCAGTATTTTTTGGAATCCAGAACATCCAAAATTGCAAAAAAATCAAACAAAATATCAACACTTCACCCCTAGTACTAGCACCCCGTAGCAAGAGCTTCAGCTTTGATTATCTATCAACTCAATATTCAATTGGGTTGATAGAAATTAATTTACATCACCATTTTATTTTTGTTATGAAACAACCAAAAAATTAAAATCGAACTAAGACTCAATCCAAACATAATCATCAATACCGCGTTAAACTCACCTGTTAAATTGACTACCCATCCTGCTAATATTGGCGCAATAATCCCTGAAAGAGATAAAAGCAAACCCATTAAACCATAAGATGTCGCTGCTCTATTTCCTGCTGTATCAATATTGACCGAATAATAGATAGGATTCACAGAGATGACTGCCCCTACTGATAATGAGACGCATAATATGAACCACTCGATTTGTTGACAAAACACTAAGGGAATTAAAGATAAGCCCCCAATCAGTTGTGAAAACATTAGCGGATAAGTTCGAGATAAGCGAAAACATTTATTTTTTCTATAGATATAATCGCTTAACCAACCCGCAAACACCATGAGGATTGACGCGAAGATCCAAGGTATCATGGTAAGCCAACCAATTTCACTGAGTGAATAATCAAATTTACTCTTAATATAGCTTGGCATCCAAGTCATAAAAAAGAATAGGTAAAAACCATAGACAAAATATCCCCAATTATTGGCTATCAATGTTTCATTTTTTAGGATGTCCATGATATTTAAATCACTGGGTGCTCTTTCTGAATCATGAATATCAGCAGTAATTAAGCTTAATTCTTCTTTCAAGACCTGTTTAGAGTCAGCAGGATTATCTCGAAATAGAAACCACCATAAAAAGATAAACACTAGACTTAAGCCGGCTAATATAAAATACATCCCTCGCCAATTAAAACCGAGCATTAATGAGGTGACAATAGGCCCACTCAATGCTAATGATAGCGGAACAGCAACCACACTTAAACTTAGGGCAAGGTTTCGTTCACTAAGCGGTAGCCAATCTTTGATGACTTTGGTGACACAGGGAAAATTGGGGCCTTCGGCAAGCCCTAGAAAACCTCTAGACAGAAATAACATGATAAAACTTTGAGCAAAACCAATAGAAAGCGTAGCAAGGATCCATAAAATACAGGCTACTGTTAAGACTTTATGTGCACCAAGTCGGTCTGCCAGAATACCGCCAAACAAAATCGTTAAAAGGTAGCCTATTCCAAAAGCACTTAAAATATAACCTTTTTCAAGGTTTGAAAAATTGAATTCTTTTGCAATATCTGAGATAGCAAAACTAATAGAGGCCCTATCAATAAAATTGGTCATTGAAATGATGAACAATAAAAAAACCACCACCCAACGAAAATGACTTTTCATTTAAACCACACTGATGAAGGTGAAGTACTGATTTTAGAATAACAACAATACCTAAAACATGAAAGCCTATGAACTCATTTCTAATAGACTTTCATGTATGGGGGGAGGTAGCAAAGGAAGCTTGGCTTATCTTTTTCTTAACCAATGGGTGTCTGGGTCGATTTCTTCGCCTGCTTCAGCGGCTTTAATCACCGTTATACTTTTAAGACAACTTAATTTAAGAAACCAAGGTAAATCTGCACTTTGTACCGTATCCCAGGAAGGCTCTTGTTGCCACTCTTCAGAATCAGCACCGATATTAAATCTTGATCTCAAAACAGCTGATGGGTAAGGATAAGTCAAAGCAGGTGGAGCTGTAAGACGAATCGAAGTCGATTTGATTTTTTCATAAATTTTTCCAGCTAAGGAATTTTCATCAAAAGGAGTTTCACCGTCTTCACTCAAATATAAAGCGCGATTTCTAAATAAAGACATTTCCAATTGTTTAAAACCTTCCAGAGCTTCGTCTTTAAATATAAATTGTTCTGGACGATGACTTGCCGTTAATTTTTCTTTCTCGCAGAGTTGTCCTGAATGACAACCTAATAAACGAATATAGGCCATTTTTTCAGGAAATTCATGACTCAGGATTTGAATTTCATGACTAATTTGCTCAGCATTTTGGCCTGTCCAAACGCCATAGTCTATTGCATAGCCATGCGACCAATGGCCATCAATAATTAAAGTACTACGTTCCTGACAAAAGCTTAAAGCCATTCGTAAAGAAGCCATATTGCAAACAAAAAATACTTGATTATCTGCAGTATTTTTTCGAACTGATACATGCAGTCCTGCTGAAATTTCTTCGTCTTCTAAATACTCTGGGTGTACTAAATGAATTCTTTTAATAGGTATCGCTCTTTCACATAGTAATCGAATATCTGGATTTTCAATACCCAAACCCAAAAGGTCTTTTTCAAATTTAAAAAATTCAACCGCCGCTCTTAAATCTGGACGTCTATCAATTTTATCAGTCAGTCCCATGACATTTAACAAAAGCATTTGCTCGGTAAAAGTTGCCGCTCGACCAAATAAAGTATTGAGCCGTAAATTTGGCGTCAACGAATAAAATTGAGTTTCTACTTCAGTTGTGGGATGCCATTCAGAGGGGACAGGATTTTGAATCATTTGTCGTCTAGAATAGGGTAAAGTCAGTAATAAGGATAATACCTCAGAAACTAATGTTTCATCATTAATTCCAGCAATTCGAAGCATGAAGAAATTATAAGTCTCAGAGCTTAATTTTTTATCTTTTTGTATGGACAAAGTTAAAGGCATATAAAACCATGAATGACAACTAAAACATGGGCTTAATGTAACATAATGACCCTAAATATTCAATTTGAAATCAACCACTCTTTGAGTAGTTCACGACTTTGTAAAACTTTTCCCTCTAAGACAAAGTGAATCGTTTTTCTTAAAATGATTTTTAATATTTTTAAAGCGGTGTCATCCCACTGCCCGTTTGCAATCTTTAGAATGTCACGGCCTAAGTAACCCTCTGTCGCAGCAAAAAATCCCAAATCGGGTGAAAATTGGTAATAAGCCTCTTCCAGAATCAATTGCTGCTCAAATGTACTTGCAAAATCAATAGCATAGCCACAATCAGCCAATAACTGCCATTCAAACTGACGAAGCAAAGGAATAGGACAATCCTCAGGATGTTTGAGTAACTCTTCATAAAGCGCATAAAAATTTAAGACCGAATCGAGTTCATCGGGTCGGCATAAATTAAAAATCAGTTCATTCAGATAAAGGCTAGTAAATAACTTTAAATTTTTAAACCATAAAGGCGCTTCTGCAAATTCTAAACTGTGAATATTGATAGCTTGTTTGTTTTGTTTCCAGGAAATCCAATAAGGACAAAAAGATAAAGGTTTTTGCTGGCCATGTTTGGTTTTGGGTAGGCGATAAAAAGCCTTAAAATAACGCTTGGGTGTTAGAATATATAATAACATCAAATGATCACGGACTGGGTATTGGTGAATCACCCAGCCCATTGATGATTCTATTGGATTAGTCATCCAATCCCATCTCTTTTAGAAAGCGAACATCTTCTGCCCAACCCGATTTGACCTTACAAAAACAATGTAAAAAGACTTTTTTACCTAACAAGGATTCCATGTCTTTACGTGCTTCAGATGCCATTATTTTCATTTTTTCACCTTTTGCACCAATCAGCATTCGTTTATGCGTTTCTTTATCAACCCAAATCAATGCATGAATTCGCCACATTTTAGGCTCATCTTCCATCGATTCGACTTCAACGGTAGTAGAATACGGCAATTCATCACCTGAAAAACGAAAGACTTTTTCGCGTAAAATTTCAGCAATTTGAAATTTGACCGGTCTATCGGTTTGCTGATCAGGATAAAATAAATGCGGGCTTTCTGGCATTAAAGGCTTAATGACTTCTAAAAGATTTTGAACTTGGCTACCTGTTTTGGCTGAAAGGGGAATCATTGCAGTAAAAGAATGCATGGCTTGCCATTCCTGTAATTTAGGCAATAAAACCATTTTATCTTTAATTTTATCAACTTTATTCACCACTAAAATACAAGGAACTTGTGGGTGTTTTTTTAAAGCATTTAAAACCAGTTCATCATCAGTAGTCCAACGGGTTGCATCGATCATCCAAACCACCACGTCCACATCGGCTAATGCTTCCAGGGCTGCCTTATTCATCAACTTATTGAGCATTTGTTTATCAGCGCCATGAATTCCTGGGGTATCAACAAACACAAATTGGTAATCACCTTGTGTTTGAATCCCTAGAACACGATGTCTTGTGGTTTGAGGTTTACGAGAAGTAATGCTAATTTTACTTTCCATCAAACGATTAAGAAGTGTCGATTTTCCGACATTAGGACGCCCAACAAAGGCGATGTAACCACAATAAGAAGTCATAAAAAAATGTATCAATAAATAAAAAACATAGTACCATTCCCAAGCAATAATTGAAATAAAAATATGCATTATGTTGTGAAATAGTCGAATGAACTTTTATTTTTAAGCAGCATGCTCAACTAAACATTTCACTTTAATTTCAGCCATCCATAAAATCTAGAAAGTCCCTTGTGTTTTATGGTTTTTATCAAAGTGAAATACTAATGTTTCTATACTTATGTAACGTAACGGTTATCAAGTCATATTAACTCGACTTTAGCCATTTTTGATATTCAATCAATAGGCAAGCGACAATGTATTTTTTCACTTGCGGTGATTAAAGCACGATGCACGACGAACTATTGGTCTGCTCCTGTGGTTCTTTAGCTAAATCAATCGATAATGGGTTAACGCGTGCATTTTGCC
>DNMA01000026.1 GCA_003489505.1 Legionellales bacterium
TAGTTCTGCTATTAAATCTGATAACTATGGTGGTCATGCGATGATTATTACTGGTTATGATGATAACGCTGTGGCAACCGATATTCATGGAAAAGCCCACAAAGGTTTATTTATCTTAAGAAATTCTTGGGGTAAAAATGCCGGTGACGAAGGTAACTATTATATGAGTTATGATTATCTGTCTAATTTAGGCTATGACATCACTCGAATTCGTAAACTTGCGTAATAAGTTAAATGTTTAAGAGGTCTGAAAAGACCTCTTTTTTTATACATCAGGATGAGAAAAACTTAAAACCTCAGAGAGTTGTTTTTTCTGAAGTAATAAAGCAAACAATCTATCCAATCCTAAAGCCACCCCACTACATGGGGGTAGACCTGAATCAAGTGCCGCTAAAAATTGTTCATCAAGACTGACTTCATGCAATTGATGTGCAACTCTTAACTGGTTATCTGCCTCAAAACGCAGGCGTTGTAATCTTGCATCAGTGAGCTCATGAAAACCATTTGCTAATTCAACCCCTTGCCAATAGACTTCAAAACGATGTGCTTTTTGGCCCTCAACGACAGCAAGAGCCGCTTGGGATGCGGGAAAATCAGTAATTACAACTGGACAGCTCAATGTCTCTAATCCGGGCTCTACAACCATAGCCATCAATAAATGCAAATGCTGGTCGAGAGATTCATCAAGCGTCAAAACATTTTCTAAACCATGCTGAATCAAAAATTCTGATAATTGATGCACTTCAATTGCAAAAGGGTCAAATCCACAAAACCTTAAAAAGGCTTCTTGATAAGTTAAATGAATAAAATCAGGAACATTACCTAAATATTTAAAAAGCTGTTCAATTTCTGCAATCAAGTAGTGATGATCCACTCCAAGCTGATACCATTCCAGCATCGTAAACTCTGGATTATGCCAGCGCCCGAATTCATCATCTCGAAAGACACGTGCGATCTGAAATATAGGTCCACTACCTGCAGCAAGCAAGCGCTTCATATGGTATTCAGGCGAGGTTTGTAGGGCATATTCTTGCCCACGGAAATAAGCTTTGATATTACTAAGATGCAAATCGGTAACACCGTGTTTTGCCATATATGGTGTTTCCACCTCAAGATAAGCTCGATTTTGAAAAAATTCTCGAAGTAAGCCCATAAAACAGTTTCGTTGCTTGATTGCTTCTATGGTGCAACTGGGGCGCCAGTTCATTAAAAAAACATCCCCAACTCTAAACGTGCTACTTCAGTCATGCGTTCTTGAGTCCATGGTGGCTCCCAAACTAACTCAACGGTACAATCAGCCACTTCAGGAATCTGATTAATGGTTTGTTCAACAGTGCCTGGAAAAGTTTGAGCGACAGGACAACCTGGAGAAGTTAGTGTCATTTGAATATGAACCTGTTGTTCTTCATCAATGTCGATATGATAAATCAAACCTAAATCATAGATATTAACTGGAATTTCGGGGTCAAAAATGGTTTTCAAAGAAGCAACGACTAATTCTTCTAAAACTTCTTTTTTTAGTTTTTTCTTAAATCCAAACATAAATCTTACTCGGTTTTGGCAATATCAGTTTGATTTTTTAAAGCAGCAATTAAAGTATGCCATGCAAGGGATGCACATTTGACTCGAGCAGGATAGGCTCGAACCCCAGCAAGAACCTGTAGCTTTAAAAAAGGCAAGGATTGAATATCGAATTGTTCAACAGTTAATAATTGGTGAACTTTATCAAATAAAGCTCTAGCTTCTTCACAACTTAAACCATTTAAACCTTCTGTCATAATAGAAGCAGACGCTTGAGAAATCGCACAACCCTGACCCTCAAAACTAATATCTTCAATGACATCGTTTTCGATTTTTAAAAAAAGTTTTAAGCGATCACCACATAATGGATTATGCCCTCTTGCTTCACAGCTGGCATGTTCCATCGCTCTGAAATTTCTAGGATTTCGATTGTGATCAAGTATCACTTCTTGGTATAACTCTTTTAAATCTTGCATCAACTAAATACCTCTTTTACTTTCTCTAAGGCTTCCATACAATGGTCAATTTCTTCAAAAGTATTATAAAAAGACATAGAAATTCTTGCTGTTGCTGACACATCAAAAAAGTCCATCAACGGCATCGCACAATGGTGACCACTTCGAATAGCTACGCCTTGATTATCAAGGATGGTACCAATATCATGCGCATGGATAGTTCCATGGGTAAATGACAACACTGGCACTTTATCAGAGGAAGTCCCCATAATATTAAAACCATTGAGTGACATTAACGCTTGAGTTGCATAATGTAAAAGTGAGGCTTCATATTCAAGCACTTCTTTCATATTCAAAGACTCTAAATAGTCAACTGCAGCACCCAATCCAATTGCACCCGCAATATGAGGTGTACCTGCCTCAAACTTATACGGTACGGGAGCATATTCAGTTAAATCAAAGCTCACATGAGAAATCATTTCACCGCCACCTTGATAAGGAATCATTTGGTCAAGTAATTCCATTTTACCCCATAATATTCCAATTCCAGTGGGACCATACATTTTATGACCCGATAGAGCATAAAAATCAGCATTTAAAGCATGAACATCAATGGGCAAATGCGGCGTCGATTGCGCGCCATCAATCACAACTTTTGCGCCAACAGCATGTGCCATTTTAACAATCTCTTCAACAGGATTAATACTACCTAAGGCATTGGAAGCATAACAACAAGCGACCGCTTTAGTTTTGGGTCCTAGTAATTCAGCAAAACGCTCAAGCATTAATTCACCATTGAGGGCAATGGGCGCTACCTTTAAAATTGCACCTGTTTTTTGGCAAATAAGCTGCCAGGGTACTATATTGGCATGATGCTCCATATGAGTGAGTACAATTTCATCACCTTCTTGTAACATCGGTAAAAAATAGCTATTGGCAACCAAATTAATTGCTTCAGTTGTACCTCGTACAAAGATACACTCATGGCTATTTTTTGCACCAATAAAATGCGCAATTTTTTCACGTGCATTTTCATAGGCTAAAGTCGCTCGAGCACTTAAGTCATGTACACCACGATGGACATTGGAATTATAATGCTCATAATAATCTTTAATCGCATCAATCACCATTTGTGGCTTTTGAGTGGTGGCAGCATTATCTAAATAAACCAAAGGGTATCCATTGACTTTTTGATGAAGAATCGGAAAGTCTTTTCGAATTTTCTCAACATTG
>DNMA01000017.1:0-122 GCA_003489505.1 Legionellales bacterium
ATCGCCTTGAATAATCTCCATTGCTAAAGTATCATGCATTCTTCAAACCGGAAATTAATCATGCCACATATCATTATTGAGTGCAGTGAACAAATTGCAACAATTCTTACTTTTGAAGAATT
>DNMA01000017.1:444-1085 GCA_003489505.1 Legionellales bacterium
GCTCCCAAAATTCATCAGTTTTTAACAGATACCCTTCCGACTGAATATGCCAATTGTAAGACAAGAATTGTCAGTTCCTCTCAATATTTGATTGGTGGTAATCCTAAGCAAAACTTTTTGCATGTTACACTTAAAATTTTACCCGGTAGAAGCCCTGAAATTAAAAATAAAGTGGCTCACACGCTTCTTGAAATGTTAAACCAAAATATCAGTTTAACCAACGTAGTATTGAGCCTTGAAATCATTGAAATTGACACAAACAATTATTTTAAATTGAACAAATGATAGAAACCATTTTTTTTCAAAAAACCTTACTAGATTGGTATCAAGCACATGGTCGCCATGACCTACCTTGGCAAAACCAAAGCCCTTATCATGTTTGGTTATCAGAAATCATGTTACAACAAACTCAAGTAGCAACTGTATTACCCTACTATCATCGATTTATTTTATTATTCCCAAGTATTGAACAATTAGCGGCAGCACCTATTGATGAGATCTTAAAAATGTGGGCAGGTCTTGGTTATTACCATCGCGCTAGAAATCTTCACAAAACCGCTCAAATCATAGTCGGTGACTATGCAGGCCAATTTCCCCCAATATTGAATGAATTAAAAAAACTACCTGGTATTGGAGCCTCT
>DNMA01000017.1:1380-1726 GCA_003489505.1 Legionellales bacterium
TTGAATGAATTAAAAAAATTACCTGGTATTGGAGCCTCTACGGCAGCCGCCATTTTAAGCCAAGCCTTTGATTTGCCCTTTGCAATCCTTGATGGCAATGTCAAAAGAGTTTTAGCACGTTTTTTTGGTATCGAATCAGCAATTGATGATAAAAACACTTTAAATGCCTTACAAGCACTTGCCGATGCATGCATGCCCCAACAAAATTGTCAGGCCTATACCCAAGCCATTATGGATATGGGAGCTACCTGTTGCAAACCCAAAAACCCACAATGCGCACGATGTCCACTTCAAGAAAAATGTCAGGCTTTTCAATTGCAAAAAATTGAAACCATTCCCCAAAAAG
>DNMA01000017.1:2046-2572 GCA_003489505.1 Legionellales bacterium
CAAACGCTTAAAAAGAAAAGAACAGCAATTTGATTTTATGGCCTATATCAACGACCAGCAGGAAGTCTTTTTAATACAAAGGCCCTCATCTGGCATCTGGCCACAATTATGGTGTTTTCCTGAAGGAAAAAATGACGTCGTGATTGCAAAGACCCATCATGAGCTCACCCATATTCGAATGAATATTGAGCTTCATTTAGAAAAGATAAAAAGTAAAGTCATGCCTTATCAGGGTGTTTGGGTATCAGAAAATAACTGGCATCAATTCGGATTACCCAAAGCTATTGAAAACTTAATTACAAAGATTTTCCTTGACGTAAAATTTCTAGAGCAGATACCGCATCCGGTTGACCTGCATTAGCCGCACGCTCAATCCAGTACCTGGCTTTTTTACGATTTTCCACCACACCTTGACCATAATAATACATGTAACCGACGGCGTATTGGGCATCGGCTTGACCGGCTTTGGCTTCAGGTAATAAACGAATAAATGCCGAACGATAGTCTTGTACTCTAAAACTTTCAA
>DNMA01000017.1:2877-5989 GCA_003489505.1 Legionellales bacterium
TCTTGTACTCTAAAACTTTCAATACCGTGTTCAAGATTATAAGTGTGACTACAAGCTTGTAATAAGCATAAACTCATCAAAAAAAAGATAGTTTTTAAATTCATTTGAAATAAAACTCCAGAAGGATTGTTACCTTTATTGTAGAATACTGTTTGATTCTTGTAACGGTTTATCAGAAATAAATGTATTGGGATATTGATTCATACGATATTCATTACGATAACCATTTCTTTCTAAAATAATCATTTGTGGCTGGATATCTTTGACCTCACTCCCTCCAGGCAACCTATCGCCAAGTTTATAGCTTTTAACTTGACCCGATGCATCCATGATTAAAACCTCTCTGGCGTTGGGGTCTGGGTTAAATAAAATAGCCTGAATTTGTACTTTTTCAGGCATTTGGGATGCAGGACTAGGTGTTCCCATTAAACGTTTGGAACCCAGCTGTAAGGGGTCTTTTTGAATGGCACGCATGTGTTGCACCCTTTCGGCATGAACATGCAGATGATTGGCTAAGTCCATTCTTTCTTTACCCCAAAATATGGTTGTTAGCGCAATATAAGTCAACATCAAGAGTAAAAACCATGAAAACTCTTTTTGAATAAAAGCGGCTTTCCAGCGCCCTTCAAGTTCAAGACCGATGGTGCTGCTTCTAAACTGATTGATTCGTTCAAGTATTGATCTTATTAATTTCATGAGTATAATTACCAGTCTGTTTATTTTTATTCTTACTTCATATGTCTGTACTCTCTCGATTATTCGCTTTTTTAGTATTAACATCAAGTGTTTCCTGTTTTGCAAATGAAAAACAAGATGTGGATTATATTCTCAAAGAAATCAATCATTATCGTATGACTCATCTTCGCTTACCCTTGACCTTAAATTCTAAACTGAATCAAATCGCCAAAGGTCACAGTAATCACATGGCGTCTCATGCAATTGCTGTTGGTCACCAAGGCTTTGAACAACGTTTTAGCGCTATTCGACATGAGATTCCCAACTCAAGACAAGCCGCTGAAAATGTTGCCTCCGGTTATAGAAGTATTGATGCAGTGGTACAAGGCTGGATTCATAGCCCTGGACATCGTCAAAATATTTTAGGCTCTTACAATCTCACCGGAATTGCTATCAGCTACGATAAAAATCATACTCCTTACTACACACAAGTTTTTGCAAAAAATCACTAATCATGTAGGATAAGGGATATCATTCATCTTAAGGATAAGAACGGTGTCAGATTCATTACATTTTGATACACGCTGTATTCACGCTGGACAAGAACCTTGTCCAGTCACAGGGGCTGTGATGCCCCCGATTTACACTACTTCAACTTTTAAACAAAAAGCCCCTGCCGAACATGTAGGCTTTGATTATTCACGTGCTGGCAATCCCACTAGACAAGCCTATGAAAAATGTATGGCTGATCTAGAAGGCGGTAAAGCAGGATTTGCTTTTGCTTCAGGGATGGCGGCCATTCATACGCTGACGGAATTATTAAAAGCAGGTGATCATATTATTACTGGTCAGGATTTATATGGTGGAACTTATCGTTTATTTAGTCAAGTCAAAACCGATTTAAGCTTTACTGCAGTCGATACTTCAGATGTCAAAAATATCCAAATGGCTTTAACCCCTAAAACTAAAATGATATGGCTTGAGTCGCCCTCTAATCCTTTACTGCAACTTTCACCCATTGAAGAAATTGCAGCATTTGCCAAAAAACATCATTTACTTTGTGTGGTGGACAATACATTTGCCTCACCTTGGATTCAAAATCCAATTCAAATGGGCTGTGATATCGTGGTGCATTCGGCTACCAAATACCTCAATGGGCACTCTGATGTCATCGGTGGGATGGTTGTAGTGGGCAATCAACCAGACCTCATAGAACGCATGACTTTCTTACAAAAAAGCTGTGGAGGAGTTGCCAGTCCTTTTGATAGCTATATGGTCTTACGTAGTTTAAAAACACTATCTCTTCGCATGCAAAAACACTGTGAAAATGCTATGCAACTGGCTCAATGGTTAGAAAAACACCCCAAAGTAGAAAAAGTCATTTATCCTGGTTTGGCAAGCCACCCCCAGCATCAATTGGCTAAAAAACAAATGAAAGATTTTGGTGGAATGATCAGTATGATTCTAAAAGGAACTTATGAACAAACCAAACAGTTTCTCATAGACTGTCAGTTATTTACCCTCGCTGAAAGTTTAGGTGGGGTAGAAAGTCTCATTGAGCATCCTGCAAGTATGACGCATGCCTCTATTCCTGAAGAACTAAGAAATCAGCAAGGGATTCATGATGGGCTGATTCGACTTTCTGTTGGGGTTGAATATATTGAAGACTTAAAAAATGACTTAATTCAAGCATTTTCAAAATTAGATTAAAATTGATGGAACTGCCTTTTTTTACCTTGTTACTTTTAATTTCTTTTGCTGCTGTGAACGCTGTTTTGTTCACACCGGCTCTACCTCAAATTGCGAGTTACTTTCAAATCATACCTGAGGAAGCAAGCCTTGGGGTGACTTTTTTTTTAATCGGTTATACCCTGTGTCAATTACTCTATGGGCCCTTAGCTAACCGCTTTGGAAGAAAACCCACGCTCATTATAGGAATTCTGATACAGATTTTAAGTAGTGTACTTTGTGCAATTTCAGGTTGGATGGGGTCATTTCATCTTTTGGTGCTGGGTCGGTTTTTCTTGGCTATTGGTTCAGGTGTCGGACTTAAAATGACTTTTACCATGGTAAATGAAACCTATCCTGCTAAAATTGCAGCACAAAAAACCTCTCATTTGATGTTGGCATTTGCGATTGCACCGGGGCTTGCTGTGGCCATCGGTGGTTTTTTATGTTCGCATTTTGCTTGGCCTAGTTGTTTTTGGGCTGGTGCTTTATACGGTGTGATTTTATTGATCATGGTTTGCTCACTACCAGAGACTGCGACAAAATTAGACCCAAAGGCACTCCAAATCAGTTATCTAAAAAAAGCCTATGCTCAGAAATTTAGGAATAAAGCGTTAGTGGCAGGTAGTTTATTAATGGGGTGTACCTCGAGCTTTATTTATACTTTTTCCAGTATTGGACCTTTTATTTCCAAAAACTATTTTGGCTT
>DNMA01000118.1 GCA_003489505.1 Legionellales bacterium
CGCAAATCAAGTTGCGTTGCAAACTCAATTTAATCAAGCGCAAACAGAAATGGGTCAATATTATCAAGCCTTACTAATCAAGCAGTCTCAAGTTAAGTTGAATAAAACTTCTTGGGATAATCTCATGTCCATTGTATTTAAAGCTCAATTACAAAATTTGTCACAAATTGCCAGTGAAGATCCAACAGAAATAATTATTTCAGAGATTGCACAAAATGTCCTCCTCAATGGCATATTTAATGTTGATGTCCGTCTTAATCATCATTTGAGCGCTATTCTTGCCAAGCAGCCTGAAACAAGGAGTTTGGCTGAGCAATTGTTAATGTCTTTAATTTATCAAAGAGATGGACGTTTTTACTGTTATTCAATCAGATTTTTGGAGCAAGTTAACGGTCAAACGCTCATGCAGCAACTTTTGATAAAAGTTGCAAGTTTTAAAAATCAAGTCCATGACTTTAATTTATCAGAGGCTGAGCAAAATTTACTGGATGCGATTTTTCAAAAGAGTGTGGCTGAATTAAATGCCGAAGAGACAGTATTGAAAAGAATCTTTCAACAGGATGAAGGGCAATATCGTTTGCGTGAATACTCAGAGGGTTTAACACCAAGCGAGACTTTATTTAAAAAGCTGGTCACCAGAAAAAGATTGGGTTTAAGTTTTGAATTAAATCAAGCAGAAAAACTTCTTTTGAAAAATAGGGGGGTCTCACAACCTATTTTTGAAAAACTCCTTGAAGGAAGTGATTTAACTTGGACCTTAAGGCGAAATCCAATTGATTTCTTAAATCAATTTTTATTAGAACTGAGTCAAACGCCTATTCGATATCCTTTTAAACCGGTGAATGAATTAACCTATGCCGAAATTTTAGCTCTACCTCAAGTGCAGCTCATGTTAATGCGAAGTGATATTTATCAAGCCTATCTTAATCATAGTCGCCAGCCTACTGAAGCTAGCCAAATGGTATTAAATACCAAATTAAAGCAAGCTTTCAGTCAAGTATTGCAAGAGTTGAGAGTGATGGAGTGGCGTCATCAAAAATTGAGGAATATTCATCTGCATGCTAAAAAAATGATTGGCCAATATGAACTGATTCAAAAAGGAAAAAATGGTTTTATGGCAAGGCATTTGATTGGTTTTAGCAGTGCCCTAGCTTCTTGTTTAAGAGAGGTGATTGTTTGCTTAAAAGATAATATGGAGTTAAATATTAGTTCATTAAAAGATGAGTTACTAACGCCTTTTATTACTGAATTTGAAGCTTTAGAAATCAAGATGGGTTTAAAGCCAGGATTCTTTACTGCGTTTTTAGAACATCAAGGCGATGCCTTGATTAAAGAATTTGCTGGACAAATTTCTTCTAGTCCTGTGCATTGTCCTCTGATTTTAGCAAACCGTTTGAATTCTTTAAGAAAAAGAAAAGCAAACATTGAAGGAATGCCAAATAGTCAATCGCATCATCTTTATCTAGATAACCAAATTCAAGATTCGATAAATTCAACAAGACAACGCCAAGAAAAATTAATCATTGATGTATTTATCAAAAAAGCTAGAGTTTTTTGTACATTGCTTGAGGGTCAGTATCAATTCATCAGTAACGCGAGTTTAAAAGATAAAAAGATTTTATATCGATACTTAGAAAATTATCTTTGGCAAAATATTTTAGAGCCATGGCAGATGTCTTATAGATTAAAAATAGACATTTTTACAGCCATCATAAGCCAAGAAAGCATATTATTTGGTCAGTCGAGTCCACAAGATGCAGTATTTAATCAAAAAATAATCCCCATTCTTTCTACTTTTATGCAAGGGCAAAAGCATCATTTCAAAAAGTTAGATGACTTAATGAATTCTTTAGATGCTTATGAAGCTTATCTTGCTGAGGTAGAAAAAACATTTAATCAAATATCGCAAAGATTAGATAATAGTAATTTAACTTGGTATCAGCGCTTGATGATTCACATCGAGTATCTTTTTAAAATTAGAATTTACTATGCTTCATTAACTTTGACATTAATTCAACAAAAGCAGGCAGCTCTTAGCCAATTAAAAACGCATTTGATGCAAAATTGCGAGGCTGAAGTGTTGATACCAATGGATCAGGTCTTGAACTCATTTGCGCAAGTATTTAGTAATCCTGTTTTAGAAGATACATTAAAAGCAAGTGCCTCTATCGGCTGGTATCCTGGTAAATTAATTTTTCAATTCTTGGCCTTTATTTTAAAATGTATCATTTGGATTTTAAATTGTATTTTACCCAGAAGTTTACAAATTCGATTCATGGAGCCTCCTCATTTGCAGCACCATGAAGACATTAAATATATTTTGAAGCAAACTCAAAAAGATGTGAGTTTTGACTTTCAAAAACCTTTGGATAAAATAATTGGGCAAGACCTTTCTGTGGGTATTCGAATGCAATTAAGAGCAAATTAATTTAGGGATACTGAATGTTTTTACGGATAATGATATTGTTGGGATGTGTTCATTTTCTTTCAGGATGTTTGTATCAAATCCATGCTTCAACAACCTCTATTCCTTTAGGGAATAAGGTGGTCAAAGTTGTACGTGAAGATTATGGCCCAGGAAAGGTATTTGTGCATGTACATGCCAATGAAACCACAGCTTTAAAAGCAGCAAGAAAAGTTGCTCGCTTACAAGGGGGGCAAGTCATTACCCTTGTACATGAGAAAAATCGTGATATTGAATTTGATTATCGTGGTCGGCATTATGCCTTTGACCCCAATCGAATTTATACTCATCGAGGAGTGGTCAGAACACTGCAACAACATGATTGTTATCATCCACAAGTGGTTCCCTTAATTGAAAATTTTGCCAAGAAATTTCTAGCGACTATCCCCAAAGGTAAAGTCATTGCGGTGCATAACAATCAAGAGTATTCGCTTCGCGATTATCTTCCCCATCATGAATTGGCCCGCGATGCCAAGAATTTATATTATCGACCCCAAATATATTATCGAAACTTCTTTCTAGTGACTCGGACAGATGATTTTAATTATTATCGCTCTATGGGTTTTAATGTTGTGCAACAAGCTGGTAATGCTTTTGATGATGGTTCATTGTCGATTGCACTAAAAAGGTATCAGTATATCAATGTTGAGGCCGGTTATGACCAGCTTCATCACCAAATGCAAATGTTAAAAAGAGCTTGAATAAGGCTCGACGATTAAAGTGTACCCATTTAGTCGAACCATATAAGCATTTTAAATGATCATGGGTATATATTTTCTTCCCATACTTTTTTCAGTTTATTAAGTGAAATTGAATTAAGATTGAGCATGTTTTTATTTTTTGCCTCCCACAATGAGATAGTAACACTACTTACTCCAACTTTTTCCGCAAAAACCTTTTTCGAGCACTTCATCTCTAAACGTTTGTTTAAGATTGATTCGCCTGTTAACTTTGAGGGAAGCGTTGATGGTGTACTTGGTTGTTTCTTGATTCGCGTTGTAGATGGTGACGTTTGTACCATATCGATACCAAAGAGATCGCCAAATGAATCATCATCCATAATTTTTCTACGACTTGAGCTTGTAGAGGTCACAGATGTGATCGCTTCGTTAATATCAATCAGCTCCTCAAAATCTACACCGCGTAATATAAATAATTGTGCGGGATCTGTATCTAATCTTGAACCAACACCATAAAGAACAGCCGCTACATGCTTGCACATACTTGCCCAATCTGGACAATCACAATTTAGCGAAAATTCTTGTGTTAGCGGAAATAATCCATCTTTAGGGTGAACAACGACTTCCATGACCCCATCAGATAATGTGCCTGACAATAAATCTAATAGAGAACTCACTTTTCCAAGACAGGTTTGCTTAATATGGTCCCATTTTTCTTGCAAAAGTGGCTTAATCTGAATGGTAACGTTATAAACTGAATTCCCAGAGACCATGGCATTAATTTCACCTTTTTTAATATCTAGATGACATACAGAGCCATTTCTAACGTAAGTGCGTCCTCGTGTTAATCGATTATCTAAATCACAAAATGATTCCATATGCGTGCACCATGCCTTTCCCCAAAATGAATGCGCGATGGTTCGGCCCTCTATTTCAATAGGTCGAATAGAATGAACTTTCTTTTTGAGTTGCGCCTTTTTTTTAAGTGCTTTCTCACGTCTTTTTGCAACGGGAACATAAGGAGCCCAGCTCATATCGATACTTCCTCTTCTATTATTTGAGTTATATCAAGACGCACCAAATCAAGTAATTGCTGATTATTCAGCTCGGTTAATAACGTTTCACTACTGATATGAAGTACATCCGATGCCAATGATACTTTTTCTGCTATCAAACGATCGATTTTTTCTTCAATAGTACCCTTGGTGATGAGTTTATGAACAAGGACATTGCGTTTTTGACCAATACGAAATGCTCTATCTGTAGCTTGATTTTCAACCGCAGGGTTCCACCACCTATCAAAATGAATAACGTGATTGGCTTCAGTTAGATTTAATCCTGTGCCGCCCGCTTTTAAGGATAAAACAAAAAAGGGAGGGCCTTTGACATTTTGAAAGTCATCAACAAGTTTTTTTCGTTTTCCGACAGGCGTTCCTCCATGAAGAATCAGTCCGGGTTCGCCAAAACATTTTTCTAAGAAGTGCGCAATCGGTGCGGTCATTTCACGATATTGGGTAAAAATAAGTACCTTCTCAAGGCGTGAAGCTATTTCAGCGCATAAATAAGCAAGACGCTCAAATTTACCACTTCGTTTGTCATGATAATCTTTATCGCCGAGTAGTTGTCCTGGATGATTACAAATTTGTTTGAACCGCGTTAGATACGCTAAGACAATGCCGCGACGTTGAATACCTTCTTCGGTTTTTTCTAAGGCACGCGTCATATCACGTACCGCGTGGGTATACAATTTTAATTGCTCTTTGGTTAATTCACACCATACATTCATTTCAGTTTTATCCGGCAAATCCGCAATAATTGATTTATCGGTTTTTAAACGTCGCAA
>DNMA01000004.1 GCA_003489505.1 Legionellales bacterium
GAAAGAATATTTACTTATGTGTCATGAGCATCATTTAAATCCTACCGCTCAAGTGGGCTCTTATGCGGGTGCGATGGGACAAGGGCAATTTATGCCTGGTAGCTATCGTCGTTGGGCGGTAAAATATCAAGGCAATGGTGCGCCAGATATTATTCATAACTCAGATGATGCCATTATGAGTATTGCCAATTATTTGAATCAACATGGCTGGCAATCTCATCAAATGATTGCACAACAAGCTCATGCTTCAAATCAGATTTGTCAGCAACTCAGTATGAATCTGAAGAAAGCAACCTATCGTTATCAGGATGTTGTACGCTGTGGTGTGAAGCCCTTACAATCGACATGGGTTCATCCAAATCAGGCAGGGGTCTTGCAAATGGATATCGCCAAAGGACATGAATATTGGATAGGTTATCCAAATTTTTATGTCATTTTGACTTATAATTCTAGTCCTTTGTATGGTTTAGCGGTATATTTATTATCTGAGTCGATAGCTAAACAAGTATAAAATGATAAACCATCAATTGATATATGTGTTCTGGGATGAAAAAAATCAAGCAGAATGCTTCACAGTTGTGAACTCCTCTGGTCAAGAGTTACAATTATCTATTGATGACATGAGGGGCCTTGCAGAGCAAGGCACTCTCATTACATTAGTATTACCGACAAAATCCTGCAGTATTTATCAAATTGAATTGCCAAAATTGTCAGCCAAAGAATTGCCTTTAGCCATCCAGTCTGTGCTTGAAGATAAAGTGATTCAGCCTTTTTCTCAATTGTGGTGGTGTTATCATAAAAATGAAAAAGGGGGGTATGATGTTTTTGTATGGGATAGAGCATGGCTTCAGCAAGTGCGAGATTTTTGGGCTAAACAGGGGATTGAATTAACAGGAATGACCATTGATTGGTTTGCATTGCATCCCCGAGAAATTTTAGTACTCAATTCAATGGGGGCCTTAATACGCTCTGATGAAACCAATGCTTATTTAACTATGCCATTATTTTTAAATTGGTTAAAAGATAAATCTTTTGAATCCAATCATGTGTATTATTTTCAAGACTCAGTCGATTATCCTGGTGCTATTAAAGTTCAGGAGACTTTTCCAGTTTGGGTATGGAAGCGTTTTCAAGAAATCCCGCCATTTGATATCGATAGCCCGATTAAAAAGTTTGATTTAGCTCAATATGTAAGCCGTGAGCAATTACTGGATTATTTCCCAAAAGTTGCAGTGGGGACCATCGCATTTATTGCTTTAGTTTTTGTAGGTGTTTTTTTTAAAAATACCGCAGTATATTTTCAAAACTTAAATCAATTCAAGGCATTTTCAAAATCTTCTGCCAGTGTTATTCAGGATAATTTATCACGTTACCAATATCAGCAAGCGCAAAAAAAACAATTTTGGAGTATTTGGATTGCTATACAAAAATCTTACCAACCTAGAATGAGAATTCATCAAATACAATTTGATCAGAATATCATGCAAATGACATTAGAAATTCAAAGTGTTGCGTCATTACAGCAGTTTAAAAACCAACTTAAACGACATAAGATGAAAGTGACTCAACCACAAATTCAAAGTATGCCAAATGGGGTGCGTGTGGTCTTGAAATTACAAGGGCGAGCATAATGGATGAATTCAAACAATTAATTAATAAGTATCCACATCAAAGTTTTTTGATTGCGCTTGCATTGGCTTTGATGATCGTTTGGTCTTTGGTATTAAATGTTTTAGCAGTCCCTTTAAAAATCCAAAATTTTTTCATTGAAAAACAAATACGCCATTTAAGTTTATTAAAAAAATTACCCAGTAATTGGCAGGTACAAGCTAAAGCCACTGATATCACTGATCTTTTAGCCATTTTATCAAGCCAGTGGCAGGCTTTTTTTCCCAATCAAAAAAACGTGACATTTAATCAGGTCAATCAAAATCAATTGAAAATGCAGGTGAAAAATATTGATGAGCAAGCATTGATGCAATGGCTATGGGCCATGCAAAAACAATACGCTTTCAAGATTGTCAGTTTGCGAATGTCAAAATTCAATCAAGTGGGTATTGTGAATGCGCAAATGGTACTACAAATAATTTAGGTATTGGACGCGACTCCACTCTACGACATTGGCTTCATGACGAACGTTTTCAGGTAAAGTATTCAAAGTTTCTTGAGCTTGGTTCGAGTCACTAAAGTTCCCATAGACGCCGGTATAATAAACTTGACCATTTCTTTCGTATTTTAATGCAGCACTTCTTTGATTTTTTGGAATTTCCATTAATGCTTGGCTGACTACCAGTGGTTTATCATTAGACGCAATCATAATGGTGTATTGACTAGGGTTTTGTTTTCTCACCCAATCGACATCCATATTTTTAGCACTGACCTGCATTTGAGGAACTTCTGCGGTTTTTACAAATTTTGGTAAAGGCTGAGCATCCTGATTGATTTGGTTATCTTCATAGCCATAAGGGTTATCGATGGGATAGACCATTTCACGAGTGGGGGAATTGGGCATATCCCAAGAACAAGCATTTAAAAAACCGATAAAAGTCGCAATTAAGCTAAGTTTTATTTTCATGGTTGTTTCCATTTGCAAGTTTATAGGTTTATTAGCGGCATTTTTTTGTTAAACTTGAGTGGAAAGGGGAGAATAAAATGTGGACTGATAGATTATCTGGTTTAAATCGCCAACGTGGCTTAAATGATTTTCGAGAACCGTATGAAAGAGATAGGACTCGAGTCATTCATAGCGCTGCGTTTCGCCGCTTACAGCAAAAAACGCAAATCTATGGTGCACATGTGGGTCATTTTCATCGTACCCGAATGACCCATTCCTTAGAAGTCGCCTCTATTGGCATGAGTTTGGCCAGACATTTACATCATATCATTGAATCACCGCATATTCGTGAGAATTTACCCAAAGATGATTTAATTTATGTGATATGTTTATTACATGATATGGGACATCCACCCTTTGGACATGGCGGGGAGGCTGCTTTAAATGCTTTGATGTGTCAGCATGGTGGCTTTGAAAGTAATGCCCAGACTTTGCGCCTGGTCACCCAGTTAGAAACGGCTTACGCGCCTTTTGGCTTGGATTTAACACGTCGAACCTTATTAGGGATTTTAAAATACCCAATTAGCCGAGGGTCTTTGCATCTTGATACTCATACACCACTTATTAATAAAACCGATAGAGCGCTATGGGACCCAAGAAAAGCCTATTATGACCAAGATAGCCATATCGTATCTTGGATTTTAGAAGAGCTTTGTCAAGAAGATGCAGATGAGTTTCAAAAAATAATGCCTAATAAAAAAACGCATCATAGTTTTGATTGCTCAATCATGGATATTGCAGATGATATTGCTTATGCGGTACATGATTTGGAAGATGCTATCCATTTAAGATTAATCAGTCGGAATTGTTTTGAATCACAAGAGTTCATTGATATTTTAAAAGATATTCCAGAATTTAAAGTCGATGACTTGGTACAAGGGCTTTTCTCATTTGACTCTGCCATTAAAAAACAAATGATTGGGGCTTTAGTGCATTATTTTATAACATCTGTTGTTGTTGATGAATTAAAAGAATTTCAAGCACCATTATTAAAGTATCAAGCGTGTTTAAATGATAAAGCGCATCGGTTATTAAAGTTTTTGATTCGAGAGGTGTTTAATCAAGTCATTGGTTCCCCACCAGCCAGAGCACAAGAATTTGGTGGCCAAAACGTTTTGATTAATTTATATCATGCAATTTATGCCAATCCACAGCGCTTATTAGACACGCAGAGTCGTACACGCTTACTCAGTATCCAAAAACCAGGAGATCTAGAGCGTATTGTTTGTGATTGTATTGCAAATTTAACTGATGATTCTGCAA
>DNMA01000050.1:0-663 GCA_003489505.1 Legionellales bacterium
GCCTGTTGAATTTGGGCAGGGTTTTGGGAATTTGGTGAAAATTTTTGAGTTAATAAGGTCATGGAAAAAACTTCACGAGTATCATCCAATAACAGTAATTGATCACGATAAATACTTTTCCAAAAATCTTCCCAGTGATAGGGGATTTCTTTGACCCATTTTTTATTATAAAAAATGCCGGAAGCTCCATAAATAAAGGGGACGCTATATAAGGGTTTATCGGATTCGATAAAAACAGATGAAATGTTTTGAAGCTCTGGAATTTTATTGGGGTCTAGTTTTTGAATCATATGCATTTTGGCCAGCATATCCACATAATAATTAGATGGCGCAATAATGTCATAAATACTTTTTTTAGAGGTTTTTAATTTAATTAACAGACTTTCATTACTTTCTACAGTGGTGATAAAAACCTTTGTTCCAGTTTTCTTTTCAAATTGGGTAATCAGTTCTTGAGGGATTTCTCCACCCCATGCAGCAATGCGTAAAACCTTTTGAGAAAAGCAGCTACTCGATAGTAAAAAAATGACAATGAGTTTGAATATATAAGGCATTAAGACTTCCTTAATTTACTTTGGGTCAAAATGATCATGAAAAATGATAAGAAAAGGGTCAGGGTGCATAGTGCATTTAGCTCTGGGGTTGCACCACTTCGAATCATGC
>DNMA01000050.1:969-3634 GCA_003489505.1 Legionellales bacterium
CACCACTTCGAATCATGCCAAAGATGGTTAAAGGAAGAATATTAAATTCAGGGCCTGCTACAAAATAGCTGATGATGACATCATCAAATGAAAGGGTAAAGCCTAAGAAAAAAGCATTGATAATGGCAGGCGCCAAGATAGGGACAATAACTTTTTTCCATGTATAAGCTTTGGATGCACCTAAATCGAGTGCAGCAAAATAATAATTTTGATTGAAAGATTTAATTTTTGGAAATAAGGAAAAAATAATAAAAGGCATACAAAAGGTGACATGGGCTATCAATAAAGAGATAAAACCAAAGGGTATATTGAGTAAATTTAAAATCAATAGAAAACCAACCCCTAAAATTAAATCAGGCAGAATAATCAGAAAAGACGGAAAAATCAGAAATTTTCTTAAGAGCTTATGGGATTGGTGCAAAACTAAAATGGTTGCAGCCAATACACTATTAAAAGTGGCTATGAATGCAGAACAAAAAGCAAGCAACAAAGAGTTAAATAAGGCCTGAATGAGCACTTTATCATGCGATAAAGATTTAAACCATTTCAAAGAAAACTGATGCCATTGGCTAGAGTACTGTGCATCATTAAAAGAAAAAACCACCAAAATAAATAATGGGAAATACAAAAACAATAAAATCGAAAGAATATAAAAATGCTTACTGAGTCGATTAAACATTATTTTTCCATTCCTTTTGATTGTGTGGCAATAAATAAGCCAATGAGAATGAAAGATAATAAAGTACTGCTTGCAGCGCCTTGTGGCCAGTTATTTAAGAATAAAAATTCATTTTGAATCAAATTTCCAATTAAAATTGATTTTGCACCACCCAAAATATTGGGGATATAAAATAAAGTCATGGCAGGCAAGAAAACCATTAACATGCCACTAATAACACCTTTTTGACTTTGTGGCCAAAAGACTTTTAAGAATATCTGTATGGGTTTAGCGCCTAAATCTTTTGCTGCATCGATACAGCGAAAATCAATCGTTTGCATGCCATTATATATCGGTAAAATCATAAAGGGTAAAAGGTTATAAACCAAGCCCAATAACACCGCTGAATTGGAATATAGCATATGAAGGGGAGTATCAATCAGATGCAGTTTTAATAAGATGGAATTAATCGTGCCGTGCCATTTGAGTAAATCAACCATGGCATAAGTTCTAATCAATGAACTCGTCCAAAAAGGAATTAAAATTAAAATCACCACAATCGCTTTGTTTTTAATTTGCAGTACAAAATAAGCAAAGGGATAGGAAATGATTAAACAAATGAGGGTTGCAAATCCGGCTAAATAAAATGAGCGCCAGGCAATTTTTAGAAATAAAGGCTCAATGAGCGTTAGGTAATGATGAAAAGTCAGAGGAAGTTTTGCAATCGATTTGATATCGGGTGTCATAAAGCTTAAGACAAACAGCATGATAGCTGGCAAAAATGAAAAAATAAAAAGCCAGATCATAATGATTTTGGGATAAACATTTTTAGTGTTCATAAGGTAATAACATTTCCCAGCCAACTGGCCATTCTAAATAAACTTCTTCGTTTAACTGATAATGAATTTTTTCATGGTCTTCGTCAAAAAATTCAGATGTAGATACCATTTGTCCCGAATTCAGTAAAATATTTAAATCAATGGTTGGGCCTTTATAAGTAATATCAATAATTTTACCAATTAATTTCTGATGTAAATCAGTTGTTTCAAGAATGGGGTGTACATGAATATTTTCTGGACGCACCAATAAATGCATCGGGTCACCATTACAGACGTTGGGGGGTCTTTTACAGCAAATTGTGACACCTGCGATTTTGGTATAGATGAATTGACTGGTCATCGATTGCACAGTGATATTAAAAATATTGGTTTCACCAATAAATTGAGCGACATAAAGATTTTTGGGATTTTCGTAAATATCATAAGGGGTGCCAATTTGTTCAATCTTACCCTGATTGAAAATTACAATTCTATCAGACATGGTTAAAGCTTCTTCTTGATCATGGGTAACAAAAATGAAAGTCATGTTCAATCGTTTTTGTAAGCTTTTGAGCTCAATTTGCATTTTTTTTCTTAAGCGATAATCTAAAGAGCTTAAGGGCTCATCTAAAAGAAGAATTTTAGGTTGATTGATAATGGCTCGGGCAATGGCAAC
The DNA here is from genome assembly GCA_003489505.1 of Legionellales bacterium. Lineage (GTDB taxonomy): Bacteria > Pseudomonadota > Gammaproteobacteria > Legionellales > Legionellaceae > UBA2653. The sequence continues at coordinate 3,122 of DNMA01000050.1, forward strand.
ACGTTGTTGCTGACCACCACTTAATTGCTGAATACTTCTCTCTTTAAACGAGCTTAATTCTACTAATTTTAATGTATCAGCGACTTTTTCATGGATGATATTTTCTGGTAATTTTTTGCATCTTAAGGCAAAGGCAACATTTTCAAAGACATTCATATGCGGAAATAACGCATAGTTTTGAAAAATGGTATGCACGTTCCTTTTTTGTGGGGGTAAGTCTGTGACATTGATGCCATCAATTAAAATCTCACCATTGGACGGAGATTCAAAGCCGCTAATAATCTTAAGAAGAGTGGTTTTTCCGCAACCTGAAGAACCTAAGAGTGTAAGAAATTCCCCTGGTTTGATATCAAATGACAAATTTTTTAGAATGGCATTTTTGCCAAAAGATTTTCCTAAATTTTTGATTTGAATCAGTGGGGATAGAATAGTCATTCAGTCAGAAGAAAAGCCGTCGAAGAATTGTACATTTTAATTTAAATAGCAAAGCTTTACAAGTTTTAAGGGAATGAC
>DNMA01000105.1:0-7724 GCA_003489505.1 Legionellales bacterium
ACAAACGCCTCTTTAAAAGATTACGCCTTATATCCACGCCCTAAACGACGTGGTTTTACGGCGCATTTGATAAATTAAATCAATCATCAAACTCGATGGAAACATACGACCACCTACAACAAACCACCTTACTCGCTATGAGAGCTCTTAAATGTTTCTAACCAATTCTTATTTAATTTAATATTACTAATCATCAGCTGTTGATGAGGTAATGCTTGTGATTGTCCTTGAAAATCAGTGACAACACCACCCGCTTCTAAAATAAGTAACATCCCAGCAGCGCAGTCCCAGGGATTCATGCCATATGCAACATAGCCATCTAAGCGACCAGAGGCTACATAAGCCATATCTAATGAGGCACAACCTAATTGTCTAGTGCTAGGCAGCAGTTTATTAAATCGAATAAAATCGACAACTTCTTGAGGGGCATGCATGGAAGCAATGGATTTACCAATTCCGATTAAGGACTGGTTGATATTGGTATTTTGACCGACGCGAACTCGACGGTTATTTAATTGAGCACCACGACCACGACTTGCTGAAAAACATTCATGACGAATAGGGTCATAAATCACAGCATGTTCGATTTGATTTTTAATTTGAATGGCAATTGAAACCGCATAGTGGGTGATGCCATGTAAAAAATTCTTGGTTCCATCGAGTGGGTCAACAATCCAGGTGGTATCACTTTGATTATCAATTAAACCGCATTCTTCTGATAAAATATTATGTTTTGGGAATTTTTTTCTGATGCCTTGGATAATCATATTCTCAGCTTGAATATCCACTTGAGTAGATTCACCCTTATAGGCGTCATATTTGATTTCTAAAAAAGCGACTTGATCTTGACTACGGCGAATAAAATCACCTGCTTGTCGTGCGATTTGTAAAGCGACATTGACTAATGGTTCCATAAATTTTAATCAGCTACAAAAAAACAAGCATTGTATCAGAAAAAAGCTAAACTGATAAGTTATTTTAAAGGGTTGTATATTTTTTAAATCAAAACTAACATAAGCATATGATGATTTAATGATGTAGCTATGTTAAAAAATATTAAAGTTGTTTTGGTTGAAACCAGTCATCCAGGAAATATTGGTTCTGTGGCAAGAGCGATGAAAACCATGGGCTTGGAAAATTTAGTCTTGGTTCAACCCAAAATATTTCCTAGTGACGAAGCGACCGCTCTGGCTTCGGGGGCAGACGATCTTTTGCAAAAAGCAGAAGTTTGTCATTCTTTAGCAGAGGCAATCGCTGATTGTCAGTTGGTTTTAGGTGCTACAGCTCGTTCACGTGATTTAGAATGGCCAATGTATCATCCCAAAGAACTCATGAATCATATTGCTGGAAAAAAAGTGGCCCTGGTCTTTGGTCGAGAACGAAGCGGGTTAACCAATGAAGAGCTATGGCTTTGTCAGGCCGGCATTCAAATTCCAACTTCACCAGAATACCGCTCTTTGAATTTATCCCAAGCAGTGCAAATTGTTGCTTATGAGCTTTGGAATAGTCAAATGGATAGGCCAACATCAGAGCCTCTGGATGTTGTGAGTCAGGCTGCGATGTATTTGTTTTATCAACATTTAGAGAAAGTTTTAATTCAAATTGAATTTATGAAAGCAGATGAACCTAAACGATTGATGCCCAAAATTAAAAGACTTTTTAACCGTTCTGAGATTCGGGAATCTGAAATGAATATTTTACGTGGTATTTTAACGCAAATTGAAAAACATCTGCAAGGATAGGGAAAAACTGATGACTGAAACAATTTATTTGGACTATATGGCTTCGACGCCATTAGATCCAAGAGTTTTTGAGGCAATGTTACCGTATCTTACCGATTTTAAATGGTGCGCTAATCCTTCATCGGTCAATCATGAAATGGGGCGAGAAACTTTAAAAGTGGTTGAAACCCAAAGAAGTTTAATTGCGCAAACTCTTAGCGCAAGTCCAGAAGAATTAATTTTCACTTCAGGGGCAACAGAAGCCAATAATATTGCAATTTTAGGTGCTGCTAGATTTTATAAGCGCCAAGGCAATCATTTGATTACCATGAGTAGCGAACACAAAGCAGTCTTAAATGTTTTTGAAGCGCTGGAGAAAGAAGGTTTTTCAGTCACCTACCTTAAACCTCAAGCAAATGGTTTATTAAATCTTGATGATTTGGTAAAAGCCATCACGCCACAGACGACACTCGTTTCCATCATGCAGGTAAATAATGAAATTGGCGTGATTCAAGATATTGAAAATATCGCCAGACTATTAAAAGAAAAAGGAATTCTATTTCATGTGGATGCTGCTCAAGGTTTTGGTCCTTTAGGAATCAATTTATCTCAGGTGCCTATTTCATTGATGTCATTTTCAGCCCATAAAGTTTATGGCCCCAAAGGAGTTGGCGCTTTATACATGAGAAGACGACCACAAATTCAGTTACAACCTATCTTATTTGGCGGTGGCCAAGAATATGCTCTAAGGCCTGGAACATTGGCAACGCATCAAATCGTTGGGATGGCCAAAGCTTTTGAAATCGCTGATAGTGTGCGTCAACAAGAACAGCTTTATCTTTTAGGATTGCGTGATGCATTTCTTCAGGGGATAGCCTCATTGCCTGTTTGGCAAATCAATGGAGATTTTCAGGCTCGTGTAGCAGGAAATTTAAATTTACACATTGATGGTGTAGAAAGTAGTGAGTTGATAAATTCTTTATATCCTCTCATTGTGTCTAGTCAATCAGCATGCTCGGCGGCTTCAGGTAGTGCCTCTCATGTATTACAAGCCATTGGTTTATCTGAGGCACAAGCACGTCAAAGTATTCGAATAAGCTTTGGGCGAATGACGAAAAAAGATGAAATTGCAAACATATGTAATATTTTTTGCTTAAATTTAACCAAAACTATATAAATAGTATAAAATGCATACATAGTTGATTCAAAATGAGGGAAAAAAATGACGGTTCAACATTATAAACCGCAAGCGGAAGTAAATATTAAAATTTCAGAATCAGCAAAGAATCGTTTAGTAAAAGTGATTCAAATGACTGAAGGTGGACAAGCAATGCGCTTAGCAGTGAAAAAAAGTGGTTGCTCAGGGTATGCCTATGATTTACAATGCGTGACCGAATTATCGCCACAAGACTTAATTATTGAGTTAGATGAAGGATATAAGCTCACTGTTGATCTTAAAAGTTATCCACTTTTAGAGGGTTTAGAACTAGATTATGTTAAAGAAGGTTTGCAGCAAAAGTTTACCTACGTTAACCCAAAACAGTCGGGGCAGTGTGGCTGTGGTGAAAGCTTTTCAGTCAAATAAATTTCTTAAGAATTGCTTCAGAAATGAGTATCAATAAAACAATATTTACATTGTTTGGGGTTTCTGGTAGCATTGCAAACATCGTGTAGATTCTTGTGGAATTTAGCACTTTTTTTAAATATTAAAAAATGTTTTATAAGGTATTTTTAATCATGAATCAAGCAGTTAACGAATTACAACAATCTGAAACTTTATCAAATCATGTTGTTAAAGTTGTTAGAAATTACTTACAAAGCAATAATACCAAAGATGCTGAATTGAATCTTTATGAAATTGTTTTAGAAGAAATTGAAGGTCCATTATTCCGTACAGTGATGGAAATGACCCGTTATAACCAATCTAAAGCAGCTCGTGTATTAGGCGTTAGCCGTGGAACATTACGTACAAAATTAAAGCGTTATTTTGATGATGAATTCATCGGAACTCGTGAAGATTAATTTTTTGTAATTAATTTGTTATACTGTTTTAAAGTCGGTCAGGCAATCGCGCTTTAAACGTTGTTTAAAGTGAGGAAAGTCCGGGCTCCATAGGGTAAAGTGCCAGGTAACGCCTGGGAGACGTGAGTCTACGGAAAGTGCCACAGAAATGATACCGCCTAATCTGATTAGGTAAGGGTGAAATGGTGCGGTAAGAGCGCACCGCGCAACTGGTAACAGTTGTGGCAGGGTAAACCCCACTGGGAGCAAGACCAAATAGGAATTCATTTGACGTAAGTCAAAACGCACGACCCGTGCGGAATTCGGGTAGGTCGCATGAGATAAATGGTGACATTTATCCTAGATGAATGGTTGTCCACGACAGAACCCGGCTTATCGACCGACTTTTTTTATTTATTCCCATTGCATGGATAAATATCAATTTTAGTATCCTCAAAAGTTATTTGTATTTCCTTAGAGCAATATCTAGCAAAAAACCTTTAATGTTCAATACTTTTTCTTTGGTGGAACTTCCGTTAAAATAGGAGTAATCCAGTTTTGAGGAAAAACTCATGTTATTGTGCTTAGATGTTGGAAATTCGCAAATTTTTGGTGGTTTATTTGATGCTAAAAAACAATTAGTGATGCGTTTTCGTTTAAGCTCTAAGGCACAGACCTCTGATGAATTTGCAATTTTTTTGATACAAGTTTTAAGAGAAAATCAAATTGAACCCAAAGATGTTTTGCATATTGCCATCAGTTCGGTGGTTCCACATCTTGATTATTCCATTCGAGCCGCATGTATTAAGTATTTCTCTATTACGCCATTTTTTATTCAATCCAATATTAAAACCAAACTTGATATTCAGTATGTTCAAGCAAGAGAATTAGGGGCAGATAGAATTGCCAATGCCATTGCTGCGATGGATATGTATCCTCATCAAAATCTCATGGTGATTGATTTTGGGACTGCGATGACTTTTTGTGCCATCAATCAAAAAAATATTTATTTGGGGGGCGCTATCTTCCCAGGTATGCGACTGCTGGTGGATACTTTAGCCAAAAATACTGCAAAACTGCCCGTTGTTGAGGTGGTTCCGATGAAAAAAGCGGTTGCCAAAACGACAGTAACCGGTATTCAAAGTGGTATTTTCTATGGTACTTTGGGAGCTTGTCGAGAATTAATTCAGGCATTCAGACAAGAAGCCTTTCCCAATGAAGAAATGTTAATTATTGCAACTGGTGGATTTTCGGGATTATTCGAAAAGCAAGGCATTTATGATGTGCATGTTCCCGATTTGATTTTACATGGTATCCGAATTGCTGCTCAAGATAATGGTGTGCTATAGCATTAATTTTTCCAGAACTGCCATGAAAAAATAATAAATAAAGAAAATATCTCCAGTCGACCAGCCAACATCGCAATGATGATAATCATTTTACTGCCCGCAGAAATTTCAGCATAAGAATTTGAGACGCTTCCTAATCCCATGCCTGAGTTGGATAAGGATGCAACACTCATCGTGATTGATGTGATTAAATCATTCCCCAAAACAGTTAGTAAAAATACTGAAATAATCACTAAAAAGATAAAAGCCGAAATAAATGCAAATAATGATAATAAAATATCATTACTTAAGGGTTTTTGATTATATTTGATTAAGGAGACCGCTTGAGGGTGCAGCAATAAACGAATCTCTCGGTGATAAAATTTTCCTAATAGTAAAGTTCTTATCATCTTGATGCCACCGCTGGTGGAACCGTGACAACCCCCAACAATCGAAATAATTAATAAAATAATTAGTAAAGGTAAGGGCCATTCTGAATAAGAAGCACAGGCAGAGCCTGAAGATGAAACCAAAGAGATGATAGTAAAGTAAATATGGCGAAATTCTTTTGCATTCAGCTGATGATTCTTTAAGAAAAAAAGAATAGAACCGATAAAAATAGAGATAGTAATAAATTTAATAAAATATCTAAATTCCTCTTCCTTCCAATAATGGCTTAATTTTCTTTTCTTGAGGGCCAAAAAATGTAGCCCAAAATTAATACTACCCGATAACATAAATAATGGCGCAATCCACTCAAGAGTCGGGTTGTGATAATGTGCAAAACCATCTCCATGAAGCGATAAGCCACCTGTAGAAACAGTGCCAAAGGTTTCACCTATCGCGTCGAACCAATCCAGCCCAAGTAGTAAAAAACTAATAAAGCAACATAGCACTAATATGAGATAAACTGTCCATAAAGCTTTAGCGGTCGAAGTAATTCTTGGCGTATATTTATTATCTTTAAAAGACCCGGGGGTTTCTGTTCGGTATAGTTTTGTTCCCCCAATCCCTAATAGAGGCATAATTGCAACCGTTAAAACAACAATACTCATGCCACCTAAAAACTGTAATTGTTGACGGTAATATAAAAGTGATTTAGGGAGTAGTTGTGGTTCATTAAAGAGCGTAACACCTGTTGTAGTCAGACCAGATACCGTTTCAAAAATCATTTCAATCATGGATAAGTTATTTTTTAAACTCAAGGCAAAAGGAATACTGCCATAAATACAAATGAGTATCCAAAATAATACAATTAATAAAAAACCTTCGCTGGTTTGTATTTCTTGTTGATAATTTCTACCCCAAAGCCAAAGGGTGAATCCTGAAAAATGAATGATTAAAAAACTATAGATAAAATCCAATAAATACGGTTCTTGAAAGATATAATTTATCAGCATGGGAGGAAGCATTGATAAGCTAAAAAACATCAGCATGATTCCCAAAAGATATGAAATGTGTTTAAAAGACATGGTTCACCATCTTATTTAAAAGGCATTTGAAAAATTTGTTCCAAGTCATTTAATGATTTGGGTTCAATCATTAAAATGATGAGATGATCATGCTTATGAAACTTAAAATTTGCAGTAGGTTCCATCAATTCATTTTGTCGAATCACAGCCAAAATTGAACATCCCTTTGGCATTTCAACTTCATTAAGCCGTTTGCCGATGACATTCATTTGTTCATCTTTATCGACCAGAATTAATTCAATCATTTCGGTTGAAGTATTTTGTAGACGATGAACTTTGAGCATATGGCCACGACGAATCTTGGTTAAAATATGACCCGCAGAAATCATTTCTGGTGAAATTGCATGATCAATTGGACTGTCCTCAATTAAAGGCACATAGGTTTTGCGATTGACCAGTGCTATGGTTTGTTTGGCACCCAAATGCTTGGCCTGAAGACAAGACATAATATTGGCTTCATCTTCATTGGTTACCGCACAAAAAATATCAGTTTCATGAATATTTTCAGAAATTAATAATTCACTATCTGCAATATCCCCTTGTAAAACATAAGAATGATGCAGATCACTTGCGATTTGATTGGCAACCACTGGGTCACGTTCTATCACTTTAACTTGATAATGACTTTCTAAGTTTTTAGCCAATTTACTGCCAATGTGTCCTGCACCACCTATCATAATTCTAAAGTTGGTGTAATTGTAATGAATGAGCCGGGATAAAAGTTGGTGCATCGCAAAATGCGTACCCAGAAAATAGACTTGGTCATTGGGTTTAATACAAAAATCATCATGAATAATAAAAAACTTTTTTTGTTGATAAAGTGCAACTGGAAAGCAATTGAGGTCTTTGAGTTGTCCTTTTAAAGTTTCAAAAGAAGAATCAATCAAAGGGTGCTGAGGATTAAACTCAATACTAGCCAATAGAATTTCTCCATGATAGAAGTCCAGTACTTCTTGTGCGCCTGGGAACTCAATAATGCGCATCAAGGCAGAGGTCACTAAGAGCTCAGGTGAAATACGTATATCAATAGGAATATGAAAATTGGCATAAAGTTGAGGAGAGGCATAATGGCTAGAACGAATTCTTGCAATTTTTAAAGGTGTTTTAAATAAAGAATAGCTGATTTGACAAGCTATCATATTGACTTCATCGCTATTGGTCACAGCCAATAATACATCAGCATCTTGGATGCCTGCTTGAAT
>DNMA01000105.1:8028-8376 GCA_003489505.1 Legionellales bacterium
CATCTTGGATGCCTGCTTGAATCAAAATATCAGGATAGGAGGCATGTCCACATATGGTTTGAATATCTAAACGAGATTGTAGTTTTTCTAGCCGAGAGGCATTAAGGTCGACGACAGTGATATCATTATTCTCGAGTGATAGATGCGTTGCAATCGAGCTACCGAGGTCGCCTGCACCTAAGATGACAATATACATTATGTTTTTTTTATTATTTGAATGTATTAAGTTTTTAGTTTGAACCACTCATTAGAATTATTCAAGTGATTTATTTTTTAAAGGATTGGGCTTTTTTAACGGAATGGCCAATACTGCAATGGTTTGCCCGCCACTGGATATTTTATCGGTTA
>DNMA01000175.1:0-13286 GCA_003489505.1 Legionellales bacterium
CTGAAAAAAATAAATAACCTGGAATCATAATTTGAACATGACCTAGCATTAAAGGAAAGTGACTGGATAAGCTCCACAAAATCACACTAAAAGAGATAAAAGAGGAAATGGAGTTCAACAATAAAAAGAACACTTTTAAAGTCAAACCTGGTAAAGCACCTAAGTCTTCAGTGATTCGTTGGTCTGGATTATCGACTCTTTGATTCAACCAGTTTAATTTAAAATGTTTATGTTGCCCCAGCCAATCATTGACAGTTTGTTGTGTCAGCCATTTTTGCCAACGCATGCTGAGTAAGCCTGAAAAATAAGACCCGTAACCTGCACAAAAGAATATTAAAGCCGCCAAACCAAGAAAGTGTAAAGAGGATTGTATTAAAAGCGGTTTATTAAATTCACTTAAAGCATCAAACATGACCTTGGTAACACTATTTAATTGGACGCTAGTATAAACCCCACTAAATGAACAAAATAAATTAATGATGAGATATAGATATGCTTTTTTCTTATCATCAGATTTCCAATAAGGTTTGACCAATTGCCAGAAATCTTTAAAAAAAACTCGATTAAAACGTGGATAAATATGAGGGTAAATTTTTTCCATTAGCGGTCACTCAGTTCGTCTGTCTAAATAAAAGTTCCACATCGATTGAATCAAAATAATAATGTTGGCTACAAAAATCACAGGTAATATCAATTTTACCTGTTTCATCCAGTAAATCTTTTACCTCTTGCTCACCAAACATTTTTAATAATGACTGCATTTTTTCCATATTACAACGACACTGGAAACGTGCCTCTTTTTCTAATAGTAAGCGAATATCTGTTTCATGATACAGTCGTCTTAAAATTTCTTTATTTTCTAATGTTAAAAGCTCTTCTGGGGTGAGCGTTGCACCAATAACGGTTGCATATTCCCAAAACTGTTCACGCTGTTCGGTATCTTGGCCTGGGAGTAATTGCAATAACATCCCCACAACTTCTTGATCATTACTGACGATAATAATTTGTGTTGCAATCTGCTCTGATTGGGCAAAGAAATTCATCAAGTTTTCACTCATGGAATGAGAAGTGATTGGGATAATGCTTTGATAAATTTCAGTTTGATGGCTTTGATTGATGAGAAAGTTCATTTGACCGTTGAGAAAGGCTTTTTCATAATCTTTTTCAGTTAAACCCTCTTTAAATCTTGCAAAACCACGGAGATTTAACAAATGGTCACATTGGATTATAATCATCGGTAAAGCTTCGTTGCCTTGAAATTGCAAACTCAACTCACCTTCGAATTTAATACTTCCAACGAGCATCAAACAAGCCACCAAGGCTTCACCTAATAGCTTTTTAACTGCTGGTGGATAGGGCCTCTGATTGATAATGGTTTGATAAACCTCATCTAAGCGTGCAATTTCACCACGAATTTCAGCATGTTCAAATATAAAACGTTGCAAGCTGTCAGTAGAATCCATCGTAAATCCTTGAGTTAAAAAATGACAAATTATCTTAACATATTTTCAATAAATTTCATCGAGATTATTAAGAAGACCACGGATTTCTTATATGCCTTTTCTTTAAACACAAAAATGATAAGATAAAGATTCATACCTACTCGAGGAAAAGTAACTATGCTCATCTTAAAAACTTTTGAACAACAGTTTCCAAACTTCCCAATTGTTTTAACTGATGAGATTCCTAAATTCGAAGAAATCTGTGTTCAACAGATTAGAGAATTAACTCGTTTACAAAGAGTGCCTGCAGCTCTTCGAAGTACTCTTGATAACGAACGCTTAAAAGACTTAGAGTTTATCCGTCAGCTCCTTGAAGCCTGCCCGGATGCTTGCTTTCATTTTTTCCATCTATTGGAAAATACTGAAGTTTTCCCCTCTTTGGGATTGCAAACCTATATCAGTAAAATTTGGACCCAAGAAATTCAATATGGCTTAATTGATGAAGAGGACCCCAGTCCTTTATTTCATGTCCATCTTTTTAAAAACCTATTTTATCGGCCCTCACAAATTGCGGGGTTACTGATTGCACTACTGACTAAAAATATCAGCGATGATGAAATCATTCTATCTGGATTATTGCATCATTACTTTACGCAATGCTCAGATACCCTTTCTGAAGTTCATACAATCTATGATATCTTGCAAGCCAGAGTAGAAGAAAATAGCAAAATTGCTGTATTTCTTACTAAAGTTGCCCTTACTTCCTGCGCAATGACTCATAACCCTCACATGGCTTTAAATGGTCGTATAGTATCGCCATCTATCAGTTTACAATCGATAGAAATTCAAGCACCCGCTTACTCGCATTTCTTTTCAGAAGAACAATTTTTCCAAGCGCTCAAATTATTTCAAGATGAGTTTATTATTTATCTTTTACAAATACCCCAAAGTGCTCAACAATCTTCGATGAGTCTTTATTTTGAAGAATGGCTTACACATCAATCTGAAGAAACAATTAAACATCTTTACTCAAAAATTTTAAATGAAATTCACTCTGGATATTTGATGGGGATTTTCCAAAATCTGACAAAACTAACCCCCCCTACCCTCATTGAAAAATTATTTGCCCAAGATAGAAACCTCTTCTGGATATTGCTTGCGATAGCGCCTGAGCATTTAAAAAAATATAGCCGAAAACAAATTTTTGAATTGGCGCAAGAGCATCCTGTGACTGAAAAAAATCAATATTTTGTTGCCATGGTTTGCAAAAACAGAAAATATCAATTACTGCAGGATAATCTGTATCATTCACTTTTTGAGTTACAAATGCGTTTAGCACAACCCGATTTAGATTCTATTATCATTGATGATTTATTTAACTATGAACATACTATCCTGTGGTGTGAAGACCATGAACAATGGATGCTACAAAAATTACAGACGTGTATTAATAGTCATGTCATCGATTTTAGCATAGACCAATTTATTGATATTAAAGGTGTGTTTTACAGCATTCACTCTCAATTAGACACTTTAAGGTCGCTAGGTTTAGAGATTAAACTATTCCCCTCTGATTACTATTCCTTTGCAAGCCTTGTATTATCAAGTCTTTTTGAACTCAACGCTCAAAAAGACCTCCCCAGTTGGTTGAACATTTTAACCTACCACACTGAAAAAGATTCTGAAATGCAAATACATCTTAAAAAGGCTTTAATATTAGAATGGTTAAATCATACAAAAAAGCCCCAACATTTAATCAGTATTGCGCTTTATTTAAAAAATTATCTGAATTACGCTTTGTATCAAATCCAAGAACTTTTTAAAAGCAAAAAAATCAATTTTTCACAACTCCCCTTTTCAACACCCTATAGCCTTTCTTGTTTTTTACAACTTTATTCTGAATCAGAGCGCTTAAGTCCTTTAATGACATCGATTCCTACCCAGCATCTTTCTATCCTAAAATTCAGTCTAAAAAAACCTGAATTTTTTTTTGAAATATTAAATAACTTAAATGCTGAACAAATCATGAAATTGATGCTTCGGTATACCATTAAATCTGATCACCTATGGTTTTATATCCCTTTAAATCAAGAAATTCTTAGTGTATTGAATCAAAAGCTAGCCGTAGAAGATTTTGAAACCTTACTGAATTTAAAAAACAAATTAGAGCAAAATATCTTACACCTTCAATATCAAAATAAAGCAGTGGTGCAGGTGCTTACAGCGCAAGGTATTTTTTTGACACATCAGCATTTAATTCTTGATAAAGACTGCTTTGGACAGAATTCACTATTTCTTGCTTTACAGACCCCTGAGATTTTCAAACTATTGCTCAATCAAATTCCAAATGCTCGAAGATTTCAAATCTTATTACATCTAAACCATGGTGATTTAAACTTATTAGAAATGGCTATCAGCAAGCCAAAGATTATTGAAATTATTTTAGATAGCTTACATGCATTTGAACAATTCATTATTACTCAAGTGTTTGGAGAAGAAATCATACTTCATCATCTTCAACATACCCCATTGGTTGAGAAATTATTACGGTCTTTATTTCCTGAAGTGCTCGATGACTTTTTATTAAAAAATGTAAAAGAGGGTCAACGCTTCATTGATTGTCTATCAGATAATCATGAAGCTTTAATGACAACACTAAAAATCTGCCGTCCTGATAAAGTCTATGAATATCTTTTGTCTGAAGGATATATTCTGCTTGAAAAAATTGCAAAAGAGCATCCTTTAAGCCTTATAGAAATATTTAAAAAGATTTTTGATTATCACCTGACTCATCTTTTACAATCAGATGTATTTTTTAAAACCGTATTAGAATCTAAAGATATTTTATACGCTTATCTCGATAAATTGTCTGATAGACAAATGCAAACATTTTTACGTCACCACAATCAACTTACCGAAAATTGGATAGATTTAATGAACTATGATCCCCAAATTCTTAATGCCATTCTAAGTTTTAATGCAAAGCCTCGAGAGTTAATTACTGAAAAGCTCATCAATAAGTTCATCAATCATCCATTATGCCTAAAGGTATTGATTCAATATATTCCCGAAGAATCCAAAACCGATTGGATTTTTTCTTTAAGAGAGGCTTATTTACAAAATTTAAAAGCGATTGAGTCTTTATTTTATTTATTCAATGTCTTACCCAAGTCTCAACATGTCAATTTATTAATTGCTAAACATCGACGTTATCATAATATTTATCATTGGCTGATGCACCACTTTAAAAATCTGATACAAGCACTTCCATTATTTGATAGTGAAACGATTACTTTTATTAACCATAAAATGATACAGCAACCTCATCAGCTTGAGAGCTTTATTGAAAAACCTGAGAGAGTTCCAGCGTATTTAGAATTTTTAAATCCTCAACAAACCTTTGAGTTTTTACTTTGTCTTTGTCAAAACAATGCTAAAAAACCGCTGGATTCAAATATTAAATTAGCTATTTTAAAATTTGCTGTTAATTATCAAGGTAGCATTACCAGTTTTTCACCAAAACATTTTAGTAGTGCGCAGCAAAAAAATCCGATGTGGAGCGCCATCAGAAATGCCAAGTTTTTTAAAGATTGTATTCCAGCACTGCAAACGCGGGGATTATCTTTAAACATGTAGGAAGATAATGATATACTTGTGATTATCAATCATTGATTCCAACCCAAATTTTAAAAGATGAAATACTGCATACTGGAACATTACATCGTGATTGAGGTCAAAGGACAACAGGCCTCAAAATTTCTTCAGGGACAACTGACCAATAATGTATTGCAAAATAACCAAACATTATTTTGCAATATTAAAGGTCGTATCATTGCCATGCTCGAGGTCATTTACCAAAATGACAATATCTTTTTAATCATGAATCGTACGTGTTGGCCTAAAACATTAACTTTACTTGAAAAAACAGCGCAACTTTCCCGTGTTGAGTTTCTAGAAAGAAGCGACCTGCCGGTATATGGGCTCTTAGAGCAAGACAACACCTCTATCTCACTTCTGTACCAGGGTGAGAAAATTGATTTTAAAACCTGGCACCATGCTCGATTATTACATAAGAAATTTGAACTGTATGAAGAAACTATTGGACTTTTTCTACCTCATGATTTAGGGCTGGAAAAAGATAATTGGATAGATTTTAAAAAAGGTTGTTATCGAGGTCAGGAAATTATTGCCAGAATGCACTATCTGGGCAAAAGTAAATATCATTTAGGTTTATTAGCTAATCAGCATACGCATGAACTCCAGCCTGGAATGCCCCTTTTTGATAATAATAACAAAATAGGTGAAGTCGTTGATTTTAATGATAAGGTCATTCTTGCTTGCCTTAGACAGTAAGCCTGAAATTATGGTATAATAAACCATCAAATATTTGAGGTGTGATATGGCAACATTAAGTTTAAAGCCCCTTCCACAAAACGCTAGAAAAAAGCCTGAAAAAGAAACTAAAAAGCTTTTAAAAGAACAGTTTTTAACAGAAGAACTGATCACACATACTCAACCCATTGCTTCTGAAAATTTAGTCGATGATTTAGGCATTGAAGTCAATCCTTCCCAGAATTTTCGCCAACAATTGCAAACTCAAAAATCAAACACTCAAAAAAATATTTCGCCAGTCACAACTCAAAACAGTAAAACAGCTACCAAACAAGCTCCTGCTCCGCAAGCTCCCTCAACCAACCCAAAGCTTGATATTCGTCAACAACCAATTGCTGTGCAAATCAATGTGCAGAATAGACAAAATCAACCAAATCCTTTTGCAAGACAACCTGCCCCTCAAATGCAAAAGCAAAACAACGAAAAAGCACAGGCGCCCCAACCAAAAATTTATCAACCTCAAATCAATCCCGCACTTCAGGCCATCAAAAATTTAACAAAGCCTGCACCGATGCCAGCTAAACCCCAGTCTTCAACAAGCACTTTTGAAGCTGATGGCAAACTATACGCTCAAAAAAAAGTATTTTCTTAATTTTAAACTCAAATTAACTTTGACATGCTGATTTGTCCATGCCACTGGCTGCAACCCAATCTCCACATGTTGAAGAAGTAGAGATGCATGAGAAAAAACTGAAGAAAAACATAATAACAAAATTGTAATTTTTCCAAACTTGTGTTGATAACCAAAACATGTGATGATAATTAAAAAATTCATTCATTAAGATGTAGACTGATAGGGAGTTTCAGATGCATTCAATCTTTAAAAAAATTGCCATGCTCAGTTTATGTATGATGTCATATTCAGTATTTGCTGATGACAATAAACGATTTGTAATATTTAACTATAACTTGCAATCCATCAATCCATCTTTGACTAACCAACAGTGTGAAGAGCTCTTTAAATCTCCCATATTTTATAGAATCGAAAATGACCAAGTCATTTACGAAACCAAATCAGGCTATAATGCTTCAAACTATCAAAGAACAAATGTCGCTTTTATCGATAAGCATACTTATTTATTTACTGGAACATCAACTTATGCTTTTGACTGGAATGGAAAGAAACAAACTGCAACAGAAGAATCTGCTTTTGTCTTAAGAAAAAAAGAAAAAATAATACGAGGCAGTTTTATTATTAAGGGCTTTTGTAAAGGAAATTTGATTGGCGTTGAAGAGACCAACAATAAATGGCCAATAAAAACTTAACAAGCTATCAAAAAAACCTAAAAATTTTACCTTGGGTTGCTGCTTGCACCTCTTTTGAAGCACTTTTTCCCTTTTTTGTCATTTATGAAAAAAGCTGTGGATTAAGCTATTTCCAAATTTTCATCACCCAGGTGGTATTTGCATTATCGGTTATATTATTGGATATACCACTGGGTGTCATGGCAGATATCTATGGACGACGCAAACTTCTTTTCATCGGGCAAATATTTTTTTGTTTCGCCATCAGTCTATTTTTTTTATGGCCTTTTTTTTCCGGATTTTTATTAGGCGAATTCTTCTTAGCCCTTTCATTTGCAGCACGAACAGGAGTAGATACCTCCTTATTATTTGAAACCACGAAACATTTAGGTATTGAAGAAAGTTACTGTGAAGAAGAAGGTAAATATCAATCCTATGCAAGGTATTCTGAAGGATTGTCAGCCGTTTTGGGTGGTTTTGCTGCTACAGTATCCTTAACTATGCCAGCTTTTTTGACCTGGCTTGTTTCTTTTCCTGCGATTTTTCTTGGATATTTTCTTTATGAAGAAAAATTAACAACGGATGCCTCATTATCAGAAAAAATCAGCTCGAAATTAAAAACTCAAATTCAATTAATAAAAAACTTCTTATTAAATTCTAAACACAATTTTCTTTGGATTTTCCTGTATTCAGGAACTTTAAGTGCGGTGATTATCAATATATTTTGGTTGATGCAGGTTTTTTTTAAAACCTATCAAGTGAATTTAGTGTTAATTGGTGCTCTTTCTTTCATTTATCAAATCAGTAGTGGATTTGTAGCAAGCAAATCATCGCAATTTGCAAAACATCATCAATTAATTTTTTGGCTGTTACCCACTTTACTACAAATCATGATCATAGCTTTGGGTGTAACAAATAGCGCTTGGCTTTTTCCATTCTTTTTTTTAGCATCCATTACTTTTGGTATCAAAATCACGTTTATCTATAATTTATTACACCCCAAGGTAGATGATAATATTCGAGCGGGCTTAATGAGTATTGACTCATTAAGTACCAGACTTATTTTTGTTTTAATTGCGCTACCTCTGGGTTGGATTTTAGATAATATTTCATTAAATATGGGATTTTGGTTTCTTGGCATTCCTAATCTTTTTGCAATTTGGATTGTCTTGAGTGGCAAACTCAAGTTTTTTAATTAGATAGAGATTTTTAACTATCACCTAAATCAAATTTTTTGGTTCTCAATAACCAAGACATGCCAACGGCTAATGCTGTCATTCCAGCTAAAACAATAGTAAAACCTTTGGGATTGTTATAAAAACCGACTTCAAAGTTCATTCCATAAATCCCACTAATAAAAGTAATGGGTATAAATATAGTGGCAAATTTAGTAATTAAAGCAATTGAGCGATTCATGACTGTATTGACACTAGATATATAAGTATCATGAATATTTGAAACCATATTTTGATAGAAATCTAAAGATTGTAAAGTGCGTTTAGCTTGTGCAAACATATTCTGAAAATATAACTTGGTATCAGGCCCAATCACAGCAGTATTAAATTTTGATAAGACATCTGAAATATCCATGATGGGTAATAATATCTTTCTTAACATTAAAAAATCACGACGCAAAAAGTATAAATCCTTTAAATTAATTTTTTTAGGATCAGAAATTAAATAATCCTCAATTGTTTCCAAGTTATCAATACTATCGTCCATCATATTGTAAAAATCATTTAAAATACTTTGTAATAAATAATAAAGTGCTTTATCCAATTGCGGATGGGATGATTTTAAAAGGAATTTTTCAACGAATTGATTGACATTAAATTGAATCTGCTTGGGACAAATGATTAAAACCATTTCATGATTAAAAATCAAACTCATTTTACTAGATTTTAATTCTATTCTTTCATTTTTTTTATCCACAAAGGATAGTACACAAAAAATAGTATCATCAATGAATTCAATTTTCACGCGCTGGTTAGTAGAAAAAATATCTGAAATGATTAGGGGATGAATATCAAGACTTTTTAAAAAATCATTGAGCGATTGATTAGCAATTTCATCTTGAACAAAGACCAACATTGAAGTGTTTTTTTCTTGAAATGAACGAATATCGTCAAAACTTAATTTTTTTAAAACTTCAATTTGTTCATGCTGATAAATAACAGCTTCAATCGGTGGTGTTTTCATCGTTAGCATCCATTCTTAATTGTTTATGAAAAGCAATTCTTTCATAAGCCGCATCAATATGATTTTCTTGAATACGTCCTATTTTAACCATTTTCTCTATTATATTTATAATTTCAGCTGGTGTATCCCATCCCAGTTGATTACAAAACATGACAATATCTGCACCGGCTTCAATCGTATAAACTAATGCATCTTCTTTTGAATAATTTTTGGCTATCGCATACATCTGTAAATCATCACTGATAATTAATCCCTGATAATTTAAACGTTTTCTTAATATATCCGTTAAAACAGTTTTAGATAAAGTTGCAGGCAAACCGGAGCTATCTAACTCACGATTGATAACATGTGCTGTCATAATACACTCGACTAAACCTGGCTTTTCTAGCAAAGACTCATAAGGAATCATCTCTTGATAAGAGAAAGTTGATGTGACATCAACAAATCCTTCATGTGAATCACCTTGAGCGCTACCATGTCCTGGAAAGTGTTTTAAACAACCCATCAAACCATATTCTTTTAATACATCAAGATACTCTTCCGCCATTTGGATGACTTCTTCTGGAGAATCAGAAAAACAGCGACCCAAAGGACCAAAAATACCTTCACTGGGTGATAAGTTCAAATCCACAACTGGAGCAAAATTTAAATCAAAGCCGAGTTTTTTTAATAAAGCAGCCGATCGCTGCCAAATCAAATGACGTTGTTGAATAGTCATTTTTTTATACTCTTCAGCTCTGGGAAGTTGCTCATAGGTTTTTAATTTTGACAGTCTATCAACTCGTCCACCTTCCACATCGATACTCAGCATCAATGGCAATTGTGTGGGATGTTTTTTTTGATAATAGTCTTTAATATTTCGATTTAAAATTTCCAGCTGTTCGAGAGACAGTATATTTTTACCATAAGCTTTTTGATGACAATCATAATCAAACTCAATTAACCAGCCGAGACCATCTTGAGAATCGAGCCAATTTTTTAACTCATGGCAGTCCGACCATTGTGCACCATTAAAACCAAAACAAAGCATCTGGGCAATTTTTTGACGTA
This sequence comes from Legionellales bacterium, assembly GCA_003489505.1. Classification (GTDB taxonomy): domain Bacteria; phylum Pseudomonadota; class Gammaproteobacteria; order Legionellales; family Legionellaceae; genus UBA2653. Next base: position 10,329 of record DNMA01000175.1, read on the forward strand.
AATTTAAACTCATTTTGATTCCCTAATGCTATTTTTGATATCTGGGATATTAGACTTATCACAGCCACAATTGGTGACATCACCAGGTGGTGATGGTACTTTTGCAAAATCTCCCGGGATGCATACATCAATTGACCAAATCGCACCTTCTTGAGGTGGCGAAGAAGGCAAACTGATTTTTGCCAAACTCGAAAAATCTTTTTTATCATCACCTTCCCAAATCGCTGGTGAAAACGATACGGTTTTATTAAATATTTGTCCTGGTTGGCATTCAAATTTTTCTCTCACCCACATGTCACCAGCAGGCAAATCAATTTCTAATTGATTTTGATGAGTACGCATATCAATCAATTTCAAATGCACCTGATAATCTTTCCAACATTGTCCTTTCACAAAGGTGACATAACACTCAACTGCATGTAATGGCACGACAAAACCTAAGAAGCCAAATAAACAGATGGTTTTGAAAAATTGCATAAGTTCCCTCTCGTTACTCGTTCCAAATCACTTTGCCAGATTTTTTTTCAATCTGACTCAAAATAGCCTGATGCGCATTCATCTCTTTTTCACTAGCCATAATAACTGGCGATTGACTATATAAACTTATTTCTGGTGTTGACAGTGCACTATGGGCTTGTTCAGAAAAATCCATTTTCTTTTGGCCAGATGTCATGACCATATAAACATCAGCAAGAAGCTGGGCATCTAATAAAGCACCATGTAGCACCCTATCACTGGAGTCAATTTGATAGCGTTTACACAAAGCATCTAAATTGTTTTTCTGTCCAGGATGTTTTTTTCTAGCCATCTCTAAAGTGTCAATGACTTTACAAAATCGTTCTATTCGAATATTAGATGATAAGCGTGCTAATTCAGCATTTAAAAATCCAACGTCAAAAGTTGCATTATGAATGATTAACTCCGCACCTTGAATAAACTCTAAAAACTCATCTTTGATTTCAGAAAATAAGGGTTTATCTGCAAGAAATTCATCACTTAAGCCATGAACTCGAAAAGCACCTTCATCAACCTTGCGCTTTGGATTAATATAACGATGAAAATGTTTACCCGTTAAACGTCTATCGACTAGCTCCACACAGCCAATCTCAATAAGACGATGGCCTTGCTCATGTCCTATACCTGTTGTTTCTGTATCAAGGATAATTTGACGTTCCACTATTGCTCCAATCCTATATCAATTGCCAGTCTTGCAAGTTGATCAGCACGTTCATTCAATTCATGTCCCGCATGGCCTTTTACCCAATGCCAATGCACTTCATGATTTTTTGAAATATTATCTAAAGCCATCCATAAATCTTGGTTTTTAATCGGTTTTTTATCAGCACCGACCCAACCATTACGGCGCCAATTAAATATCCAAGCAGACATTCCTTGTTTAACATACTGCGAATCCGTGTAGAGTTCTACAATACAGTTTCTTTTTAAGACCTTTAAAGCCTCAACAGCTGCCATAAGTTCCATGCGGTTGTTGGTTGTATAAGCCTCATAACCCGATACAGTTTTTTCAATATCCTTATACATTAAAATAGCACCCCAGCCACCAGGGCCTGGATTACCACGGCATGCTCCATCGGTATAAACCACGACTTTATTCATAAATCTTTCTTGTGCTTATTCATGAAAACATTATATCAAGTTTCTTAGCAATTTGCATGAGTCCTCAGTCAACATCAAACTGACAAATTGTCATAAAAATGACTTGTCGCAGAAATTAGTTGTGATAGGATAGTGAAAATTTTTAATGAAAAGGTACGCCATGGAAAAAAACCTTCATCATCCCAAAACATTGCCTGTCTTTTTTTTAACAGAATTGTGGGAACGGTACGGTTTCTATGTTGTTCAAACTTTATTAGCGATTTATTTAGTACTTCATTTCCAATGGCCAGATAAACAAGTTTATGCCTTAATTGGTTCTTTTACTGCCTTAACCTATTTATCACCTTTTGTGGGTGGCTTTATTGCAGATAAATATTTAGGTCAAAAAGCCTCCGTGTTACTTGGAGCCTTTATTCTCCTGGTTAGTTATATTATCTTAAGCTTTAGTAGTCAAATTCCAACGCTGATTACCGCCCTTTCTTCCATTGCAGTTGGCACCGGTTTATTAAAGCCGAACATCGCTTCATTGCTCGGAAACCAATATCCCGATGATTGCACCTTAAGAGAAAATGGGTTTACCATTTTCTATTTAGGTATTACTACAGGTATTATTTTAGGGACAACACTTCCCAGTGTTTTCAATCAATACTTTGGATGGCAAGTTGCTTTTTTAAGTGCCGCCATTGGCTTAGGCTTTTCTATCATTACTTTTAGCTATGGGATTCTAAAAAATAACATTGAAAACTATCCTTCATCGCGCACTAAACAAATTTCCAATTATTTCAAATCCATCCTGATTTTATGTTTATTATTCCTATTGAATAAAGAAATCATGCTCAACACTAAGTTTGCCGATATGGTCTTCCCTGGCATTAGCTTGATTGCCATTGGTTATATCTTATATAGCATGTTTACTGAAGATAAAACCCAGGCCAAAAGAACTTTAATTATTTTATTCTTATGCACGATTTCTGTGATGTTTTGGTCCTTTTATTTTCAAATGTTTATGTCACTCACATTGTTTATTATTCGGGCGGTTGAATCAAAATTCTTAGGCATTGAGTTTACGCCACCTTATTATGTGGCCATTCAAAGCTTTGGTATGATTATCATTGGATATTTCCTGACACGTCATCCCAAACATCTATTATTAAGTGTTGAAGAACGAGCTACACAAATCATCAATAAGTTTATTTACGCCCTGGGTTTGATGTTGCTCAATTATTTATTGATTGATTGTATTTGTCATTTTACTGACCCCAGTCAAAAAATCTCTCCTTTAATGATAATTCCAGGCTATTTAATCATTTCAAAAGCAGAGCTTTTATTATCACCTATTGG
>DNMA01000175.1:13621-13873 GCA_003489505.1 Legionellales bacterium
TTGTCTTGTCGAAAAAAAGTCAGCACCATGATGGGTATCTTTTTTGTATCCTTAGGATTAGGAGGATTTTTCTCAGGCAAATTAGCAAGCTTAACCGCTGTGTCTCAACAAGATATGAGCATTGAGCTTTTAAAACAGCACTACAGCCTTGGCTTTTCAAAACTCTCCGGTATTTTATTGATAGCATTTATTTTAAGCTTGATTTTAAAATGGGTTTCTACTCGGATATTAAATCATCAAGCTCATGATTCC
>DNMA01000220.1:0-328 GCA_003489505.1 Legionellales bacterium
AGATTGAATCGACCCGAAAAACACAATTCACTGAATCAAGATCTCATTTTGAGTATTGAGCGAGCTGTTATCGATGCCAAAAGTAATGCCAATATTCGTTCACTTCTTTTGATTGGCAATGGCCCTTCTTTTTGTGCTGGTGCAGATATCAATCGATTGGCAGAATGTGATGCTTTACTAGGGCATGAATTTGCTAAAGCAGGACAAGCCTTAATGAATCAAATGGAATCTTTAACCAAACCTTGTTTGGCGGCATTGCATGGACATGTTTTAGGGGGCGGCTGTGAGTTAGCCATGTCAGCACACCTTCGTTTTGCCCATGAAAAAA
>DNMA01000220.1:625-19105 GCA_003489505.1 Legionellales bacterium
TTCGTTTTGCCCATGAAAAAACGCTTTTGGGGCAGCCAGAAATCAAATTAGGTGTTATTCCAGGATATGGCGGAACACAACGCCTCAGTCGTTTAATAGGCGCTTCAAGAGCCCTTGATTTATGTTTATCAGGTCGCTTTATTGATGCAACGACTGCTTTGAGTTGGGGGCTGGTCAATCGAGTGGTTGCAGATGATCTTGAAACAGAAGCTATAAATTATTTAAAACAGCTCAATCAAATGCCCAGTGTTGCCACCTCAAGTATTATTGAAAGTATTTTATTAGGGTCTAATATGACTTTATCGCAAGGCCTGGAATTAGAGGCTTTACATTTTGCAAAAACCTGCGCATCTCAAGATAAACAAGAGGGTGTGCAAGCTTTTTTAGAAAAGAGAAAACCGCAGTTCAAAGGATGCTAAAATGATTGAGATGGAAATCCAAGGCAGTGTGGGTATTTTAACCCTGAATCGTTTAAAGGCCTATAATGCCTTGTCCGTTGAGATGATTCTAAGTTTATTCAATACCCTAAAGGCTTGGCAGCATGATAAAAAAGTGCAAGCGGTGGTGATTCGTTCAGCATCCAATGATGTTTTTTGCGCAGGCGGTGATATTAAAGCTTTGTATCATTATCGAGAAGAGCCTGTCGAGCAATTAATGGTTTTCTTTGAACATGAATATCAATTAGATTATTTACTACAAGTTTACCCCAAGCCCATCATTTCTTTACTCAATGGTGCGACCATGGGAGGTGGTGTGGGAATTGGGATGCACAATCGTTTTGCTATTGCTGGAGAAAATATTGTATTTGCGATGCCTGAAACAGCAATTGGTTTATTTCCAGATATTGGCTCTAGTCATCTTTTAAACCAACTACCAAATGCTTGGCGAAATAGTGTCGGGGTATTCGGCACACGTTTATATTTGAATGAATTACTTGCTTTTGGATTGTTGCATGCATATATTCCAACAGCATCCTGGAATGCTTTTTTAAAAGAGTTAATAGAGACGAATTGGAGTCAAGACCCATTCAAAGATGTTGAGCATCTGATCACTAAATTTAAGCAAGCAGTAGGCGCTTATCAAGAGCCTTGTGAGGAGTTTTGGCGCTTTGATGCCGATAGCTTTGTGCAGTTGATGAAAAACATTGATGAAGCCAATACCGATTACTTCTATAGTTTAAAAGATGCCATGACTAAACTATGTCCTTTGAGTATGTATGTAACTTTTGAAAAATTAAAATTATCACAAGGTATGGATTTAGGTGAATGTTTGCAACTAGATTATCAGTTGCTTTATCACTTTATGAGTCAGTCTGATTTTTTTGAAGGAGTCAGAGCTTTACTGATTGATAAAGATAAACATCCCCATTGGAGCTATCCCGACTGGGAAAGTATTCCTTTCTCGGTATTACAGTCTTATTTCTATCCGAAAGTAGATTTAAAACTGAATTTATCGATGGTTTAAGTTGTAGATTTTTGAAGTTCGTTTAAAATATCTGAAATTTAATTGATTTTTGTAATTTATGCCAAATTTTTCAGATGAAATTCAAAAAAGGCGTACTTTTGCGATCATTTCGCATCCGGACGCCGGTAAAACCACCGTAACTGAAAAGCTCTTGCTATTTGGGGGAGCGATTCAGATGGCAGGTACAGTCAAAGGTCGAAAAGCAAGTAAGCATGCGACCTCCGACTGGATGGCGATGGAAAAAGAAAGAGGGATTTCGGTCACCACGTCTGTGATGCAGTTCTCTCATCGCGGTTGTATTTTCAATTTATTAGACACTCCTGGCCACGAAGACTTCTCAGAAGATACTTATCGAACCCTAACAGCGGTGGATTCAGCCTTAATGGTTATTGATGCTGCAAAGGGTGTAGAAGATAGAACTATGAAATTAATGGATGTCTGTCGTCTTCGTGATACACCGATTTTAACTTTTATCAATAAATTAGATAGGGAAGGGCAAGAACCCATTAATTTATTAGATGAAATTGAATCAACCTTAAAGATTCAATGTGCTCCTATTACCTGGCCTATTGGGATGGGTAAGCGTTTTAAAGGTGTTTATCATTTGGTATTGGATAAAGTATTTTTATTCCAAACAGGACAAGCACTACAAAAGCAAGAGGCCCAAGTTATTGATGGTTTGATTAATCCTGAACTGGATGCAGTATTAGGCGATATGGCAGCAGAGCTTCGCGATGAAATTGAGCTTTTGCAAGGTGCGTCGCATGCTTTTGATTTACAAGCCTATTTGAATGGTCAACAAACGCCTGTGTATTTTGGTTCGGCAATTAATAACTTTGGTATTGAGTTGTTTTTAGATGATTTAGCAGCCTATGCACCAGGCCCTCGTTCTAGAAAAACAGCTCAACGAGAAGTCATGCCTTCTGAAGAGAAACTAACAGGCTTTGTCTTTAAAATTCAAGCCAATATGGACCCCAAACATCGGGATAGAATTGCATTTATGCGAATTTGTTCAGGGCAATTCAAGCCGGGAATGAAATTAAGACATTTGCGCATTGAAAAAGATATTACCATTCATCAAGCCTTAACTTTTTTGGCGGCAGATAGAAGTCAGATTCAAGAGGCCTATGCTGGTGACATTATCGGGTTATATAACCATGGTACGATTCGAATTGGTGATACCTTTAGCGAAGGAGAAAATTTAAAGTTTACCGGCATTCCAAACTTCGCTCCTGAATTATTTCGAATTGTTCGACTCAAAGACCCATTAAAAAGCAAGGCTTTATTAAAAGGTTTAATTGAACTGTCTGAGGAAGGCGCTACTCAAGTATTTAGACCATTACTGAGTCAACAATTGATATTAGGGGCTGTAGGCGTCTTGCAGTTTGATGTGGTCGCTCATCGCCTCAAAGATGAGTATAAAGTCGAATGTTTCTACGAGAATGCACAAGTTGCTTGCGCGCGTTGGGTCGATGGTGATGAGAAGAAACTTCAGGAATTGAAAAATAAGGTTCCTGAGTATTTAGCTTTAGATAGTTCAGATACTTTAACTTATCTTGCGCCTACTCGAGTGAATCTCAATTTAGCTCAAGAGCGTTACCCGGATATTGAATTCTCAGCTACCCGGGAACATTAAACAAGAAGTGAGTCCAACTCACTTCTATTTACTTACAAGTAATCAGGCACATGCTAGAAATTTTAGTGGCGCCAATATTTTTTAACTCAACGCGTGAAGCCGGTTTTGCCATAATCGACAATTTATCACCGGTGCGGATTTCAACATTCATTGAGTCGCCTTTGTTTACAGGTTGACCATTTAAAGAGCCGCCTCTGTTTAAAATGGTGAAATGAATAATATTGGTCACATCATTTTCACAAGTCATATCACAATTGATATGCATCGTGCAGGTAAATGCATTTCCAATTACTTTTGTTTCATTTGCGGCTAAGTTAATCGGAGTACCCGCACCAACTGTTTCTTCAAGATACATTTCACTACTTTGTGCAAAACCATTTAAACTGCATAAACTTAAAGAAATACCAACTACTGCAAAAAATTTTTGAAACATCATTGCTCCTCAGTTTTAAATTAATCAATAATTTTGTAAAATTCTACCCGAATGCAAGTCATCAAGGAAGATAATGGAATTAATTGCTTTTATGCTGGGGATGATTTCTTATCATCGTTTTTATCCAGTCCTTGGTTTTTTATTATTATTTTTTACCCAAAGTCTCAAACAACTCTTCATCTGCATCATCATGATTGCGATGGGGTATTGTTCTTTAAAAGCCCATCATGAGCGTATTAAATCACAAAGCCTTAACTTTAGCCATAATTTTTTTTCATCTTTTTTGATTGAGATTCAAGGTTTTGAAGAAAGAAAATCTTATGGCAAGCGTTGGAAAGTTAAAATTAAAAAACCTCATGAGGGTTTGGTGTGGTTAAATTGCTATCAAAACTGTCCTCAATTTTTACCTGGTCAAACTTTTTGGATTCAAGGTCAATTTAAAAAAATCATTAGCTTTCAAAATCCAGGACAATTTAATATTTGGTATCGTCAAGATTTTCGCCATGTGGTAGGTCAGATTAATTTAAATCCAAAACGAGTGATTCAACAAAAAGATATATCTTATTGGGATTTTATTAATCGTATACGGGTAAAGATCTATTTAAAAGCTATGCAAGTTTTTAATCATCAACACCCATTTTCCCAAAAAGTCTTTTTAACTTTGGTGCTTGGGATTGGCAGTGAATTATCGCAAGAAGACTGGAATGTATTTAAAGATACAGGAACCGCTCATCTTATGGTAGTCTCCGGTGCGCATTTGGGTTTGTTGATGTTATTGGTTGGCTGGATTGTAGAAAATTTATATCGGATTTATCCATGGTCTTGCCCAGTAAAAAAAGTATCTAGTGCGATTAGCCTAGGTTTAGGGTTAACTTATGCCTTGATTAGTGGCTTTGGCATACCTGTTCAAAGAGCTTGGATGATGAAGTTTTTAATGGATATCCAATACTTTTTTAGTTATCGGGTAAGCGCTTGGCAATCCTTTCGTTTTGCAATTTTTGTCATTTTACTGATTGAGCCGCATGCGATATTTTATCCTGGGGCTTATCTTTCCTTTTTAGCTGTTGGCATCTTAATGTTGACGCCTAGGTTATTCATACAAAAGACTTGGGTAATGCATATACTGACACAGGCCATGTGTCTTATTGGATTAAGTCCTTTAACCGTTTTATGGTTTTCAAGTATTCCAAGCATCGGCTTTTTTGCCAATTTGATTGCTATACCTTGGGTATCTTGGGTGGTTTTACCTTTAGCGCTTAGTATGTTTGTCTTTGTAGGCCCTTGGGGCATACAAATATTTGATTGGAGTTTACAGGTTTTAGATAAAACATTACATTTTTTACAAGATTTTAATTTTTTAAATTTTCATCTGTCTTGGCACAACCCCTGGATGCCATGGATAGTAATGCTTGTCATATTGGTGAATGGTATTTTTCAAAATATTAGGGTGTTTTTGGGATCAGTATTATTTTGTTGGATGATGAATATCGGTTTTCAATCCACTATTGGAATGGGTGAGTTTTGGGTAGATGTATTGGATGTAGGGCAGGGCTTATCTGTTTTAGTGAGAACTTCTCATCATGCGCTCTTATACGATACAGCAGGAATGCAGGGGCGTCGAAGCTTTGCAAGTTTTGTAGTGTTACCTTATTTAAAATTTATTGAACTAAACACCTTAGATGCCTTGGTTTTAAGTCACCCAGATTTAGATCATATTGCAGGGCGTAAAGAAATATTAGCGCAATATCCCAAGGCACAATTCATCGTTGATAAACCCTCTTTTTATCATCAAGGACAAGATTGTCGAAAAATGAAAGATTGGTGTTGGGATGAGGTCTGTTTCCATTTTTTAAAAGGGTTAGCAAAGACTAAAAAGAAAAATGACCATTCCTGTGTATTACTGGTAAAAAATCAAAAGTATCAAATCTTATTAACGGGAGACATTGAAAAAAAGGCAGAAAATGCAATTATCAAGCAAGAAAAAAATCTACATCCAACGGTATTACTGGTTCCGCATCATGGCAGTAAAACGTCATCATCAATCAATTTTCTTCAAGCGATGCAGACAAAACTTGCGGTGGTATCGGTCGCGCTATACAACAGCTATCATCTTCCACATCCCTTGATTGAAAAGCGCTATGAGCAATTTAAAATCCCTTGGATTACAACTGCTCAAGTAGGCTGGATTCAGATTCAGTTTTTCAAGAACTCTTGGAGGTACGAAAAACTTTAAATTTAAAGTATCTAGGGAACTCGCCGATATTGTTCCTGAATCTTTTCAGCCAATTCAGTTTGAGTATTGATGCCATGCAGTACAAATAATCTTTGTGAATAACCTTGATAAAAAGTTCCTGCTTGTAATTTTTTTTGAATATTTTTTGCAATTTCAAACTCTTCACTGCTTGATACATACCGATATGCACTGACCTCATTATCCTGATGCCCCCAAGAAAAGCTCAGTCCACTGGAATCATTTAAAAATTGAACAAGGGCTGTTTCATGACAAGGCAGTAGTTCAGAAATAGAAAATGAACTTAAGGATAAAGTGAAGAAATGTCGATAGAATTTTTTACAAGCAGAATGGGCTTTTAAAATGTCCAAATTTTCTTGTATGCGCGGGGCATTTTCATAATGAATTGGAGTAGGACGGTCATTGACTATGATGTCATTATATTTGTATTGTTTTAAATACTCATTTTGATCTTGAAGATAATTTTTAGCTGGGCCCACGTAATCAAGATAAGAGTCAAGTACAATCACATGTTCTGGAAGATGATTTAAAGCATCCAATTTACAAGGTACTTTAAGCTGATTTCCATCATCTCCGATTAAGATTAAACAGTGCATATAAGGCATCTTACGCTCGGGAGTTTGTGGGGCAGAAATACAAATAAATTGTACATGCTGATGTGCATCAGCTATCAATTTATTAAAGCCAAGCATTGCAATTTCCTGGCATTCACCCACCCCGTAATCAGTGACTGCTAAGGTCGCTGTTGAGATTTGTGCAATAGAAATCAGGTTTTTAATTTCAATAGCCACTGTTGCTCTAATCAATTTGGTTATTTCGGCGTGTTTAATGTACTGTTCGACTAATTCGCTACCAAAAATCGTTCGATAAAATGGAATTAAATATATTAAAAATTCTGGCAAAATTGAACGAGGAATAATGTCATTAGAGCATACGATTCTATGTTTAACATAGGATTTAATGGAATGGGCTAGCTGTAAATTGTGTTCTATGTTTTGATGCATGGCGATGTCATTTTTGATCAAAATGATTGATTGTATATTTTTTGAATCAAGATATCAAATTGATATCATAAAAACAGTACATGAATATCTAAAAGATGGTGTTAATTAAAAACTTGAACTATCGGGGATAAATTGATAGGATCAGGTGAATTCACCTAGAACGGTTAGTCTATGAGAAAGAATATCAAATTTTACTTAAGTTTATTGATATTTCTTTTGTTTTATTCATACGACACTTTTATTTATGCCTCCTCAAATTGGCACCAGATCTGCCAAGAGACTCAGTGTTATGCCATTGTTGATGCAGGAAGCTCAGGTAGCCGTTTTTATATTTATTCTAATGAATACCAAGTTTTATATTCTCACAAAATTCACCCTGGATTATCTTCAATTGCAGAATCAGATGTTCCTAAATACTTATCGCAATTGGTGCCTGATGCGCATGTTCTAGCTATACCAACTTATTTTTACGGGACTGCAGGTATGCGTCTTCTTTCAGACGAAACTCAAGCCGCTCGTTACGAACTGATATCCCAATGGTTCGGTTCCAATCCAGCCTATGATTTAAAAGATATACGTACAATTTTGGGAAAAGAAGAGGGCGTATTTGCTTGGCTTGCAGCACATCGTCATCATGAAGAGAGAAAAGCTGTATTAGAAGTGGGTGGTGCCTCTTATCAAGTTAATATTCCTGTCGATGAACGATATGCTCAAACACTCCCTCCTGAAAACATCTCAGTCTTGAATTTAGATGGTGAAAAGGTATTTCTCTGGTCTAAAAGTTATTTAGGTTTGGGCATTAATGAAGTTGAAAAACATGTTGATGAGGAAGCCGTTTGTTTTAGTGAAAACTTTCCTTTAAAAAACGGAAAATTTGCTAATGGTGATGTGAGTCATTGTATTGAAAGACTGGAGTCTAATCCTGAATTGGCTATTGTACAAAATTTCTCTGATGCCAAATCAGTCTTAAGTCATGAGCCAGGCATTCATTGGCTTGCTTTGGGCGCCGTTCGCTATTCGGTGATAACACCACCTTATCAATTTGCAGAGCAACAATTCAATTTAAGCACTTTGAAAGAGCAGGCTGATCATTATAACTGCCATCAAAATTGGCATGCGATTATTCAAAAATATGCTGATCCCTATATGTATCGCCAATGTCTGGCAGCAAGTTATTTTTACGCATCAATGGTTGATGCAATAGGAATTGATGAACATCAGTATATCGCTTATCCTGAAGAAGATCAGAGTGTAGATTGGACGCTAGGCGCTTTAATCTTTAATCAAACAAAAGTATAAAGGACGCATACTTGAAATTTTCAAAATTTTTTTGCCTGATGTGTATTTCACATCTTTGCATTGCCGATAATCCTGTCTTTGATATTTGTAAAAAACAAGTTTGTGATGTGATTGTAGACTCAGGTTATACAGGTACACGAGTTCACGTGTATACCTTAAACCCCCAAACTTTTAATCAAGATAAAAAACTCATTCAAATTTATGAAAAAAAGGTAAAAAAAAGCTTTACCAATATTGCACCACAAGAAACATATCAACTATTTGATGAACTTTTTTCTGAGTTTCCAAAATTTCGATTAGATACTTATGTTTATGCGACTGAAAGTTACCGCTCTTTAACCTATACCAAGCAAAAGGAGTTTTCGCGATATATTCGTAGGTGGTTTAGAACTAAGCCCAATCTGAATTTAAGAGAGGCCAGAAATTTATCCGGTCAGGAGGAGGCTTTTTTTGCCTGGCTTTCAAATTATTTTATGCATTATACACAGTTAAAAGATAAATCTTCTATTGGTATCATTGAAATTGGCGGTGGGTCTGCCCAAATTGCTGTGAACTACCAAGGCATATCCTCTTGGTCTGAAATCCATAATATTAATCGCTTAAATGGCTTCGATGGAAAATTGATACAGTTATGGGTGAAAAGTCTGCATAGTTTTGGGCGTGAAAAAATGTCTCGGGATTTGAGTTGTCATGCGCCAGTCTCTATTGTTAATTGTGTTAAACAAATATCGGTTAAGGCCTCCATCGAAGAAAATTATGATATGAATGAAATTCAAAATATCATTGAACAGCAACCACGATATACCACATGGTATGGTTTAGGCTTATTGAGCTATGTGGGAAACTCACCTTTATATCATTTCAAGGGGGCTTATACTTTAAATCAGCTTTTGTCTAGTGGGCAACAACAAGCCTGTCAGATTGCGCCTGAGATTTTAAATGAAAAGAAAGATCCTTTTGCACAAAAGACTTGTTTTAATTCAGCTTATATTTATACCCTTACTCACAAATTTATTGGCCTTCCTCAGGATACCGTTATTCATTATGATACTCGGGAAGAGGGCCAGGGTTGGCCCCAAGGTATTATGATTAAGCGATACATCGCTTATTAAGCCGCTTCGCCTTCTGTCGTTTCTTCTTTATTGCTTGCAAAGGTCAATACTTGTAAGCTCAAACCAATTGCAAATAAAAACCAAGCCAGTGCATGGAAGTTTTGACCATTAAAGATGAGATTGGATAATTCAATACCAACGGATTGAATTAACATGACAAATAAAGAAATTAATGCAGCGGTCGTGCCTTTAGGAACATCTGACAGGCTAAATAACTGGCGATAGAAGGGTGAACTAGCCGTAGCATAACCAAAGAAGTACCCCATAAACCCAGGTATAAATGCATAATAAGTAGGCCCAAACAGATAAACCAGTAAGGCGCTTAGCATTAAATTGAAGATTACGGTATAGATGCCTTTTTGCATTAACTGTTGTAAATTATATTTTTGTATCCATTTCTGTAATAAGGTATTGGCAAAAATAAACGCTGAAAACATAGGGATTTGCCATAAGCTGTATTCATATAAGCTGTGGCTACTGTTTTTTGTAATAATCATCACAGGACTTAAAGCAATCCAAATCATACAAGGAACACCCATCAAGCTATGACTTAATAAGGTTTTCATAAATTTAGGGGAACTTACAAGTCTTGCATAATTATGCATCATTTTTTTCATATTTAAAGGCTGTTGAGCAATATGATGACCATCAATAGTGGTTTCACCTACAGATTCGGGCATGTATTTCCAAAGACCCCATAATGAAATAATAGTGAGTACAGCCACAATTTCAAAGATTTCTCGCCAAGTTGCATGTAAGACGATAAATGAACCTGCTAAAGGTCCTAATAGTGGAGAGACAATCGAGATGCTGGCCATGAGTGCGGTTAATTTGATAGCATCGGTGTCATTAAAAATTTCTTGTAAGGTCGCATAACCAATGGTACCAATGAAACAAACTCCCATACCTTGAAAAATACGTTCTAGAAGAAATTGATGCATATTGTGTGATATGGCTAATAAAATTGTGCTGATTAAAAATAAAATGACGCCACTGAGCATGACACGTCTTCGACCATAAGCATCAGAGATAGGGCCAATAATAAATTGAAGACTAGCACCACCAATCATAAAGCAGGTTACAGAACTGGCGATATTAGCTGGTGAAGCACCAAATGCATCAATAACTTGGTGCATTCCAGGTAAAATCATATCGTTAGATATATAAGTGAGAAACTCATACATTACTAAAAATAAGGCAAACAAAATCCCTTGGCGTTGAGAAATATTAATCAATGGTTTGATATGTCGCATGAAAAAATAATCCAGTTGAGTTGCAAAAAAATTATACAAATTGAAAGGATACTATTATATCATACTTGATGCAAAGCTTAATCTTTTATTTCTGCGATTTTCGCATCGATGCGTTGAGCCATGTAAGAATTGGGTTTGGTGTATTTTTTAGCAACATTCAATTGCGTGAGAGCTGCTTTTTTTTCTCCTTGCAAAGCGTGGCAGGTCGCTTCTGTAAAATAGGCTTGAGCGGTCATATGAAGTTGCGCTTGCGCTCTGGCGAGTTTATAACAGATATTGAGGTCATTTTTAAATTTCCGATGCGCTTTTAAAAGCATGGAGAGATTTTTTCTAGGATTATCAGATTCTAAAAACTCACTATATTGATCAAGAACTGCGGTATTATTAGGTGTGATGCCATAAAATTTTTGATAGATGTCTTTGGCCTCGGATTTCTTTCCTTTCACTTCATAAGATTGAGCCAGTGCTAAATTGATAAATGGGTCATTAATAAAAGCACCTTGTGCCATCGGTTCTAGAATTTGAATCGTTTTTTCATCATGATTATTTTCTTGATAGTTTAGTGCAAGACCATATTGGCAGGCATAGCTTGGTGAATTTTTTAAACATTGTTTGTTATAGTATTCAAAAAGCTGTTGAGTATTGTGAGGCACTTGATGACGAACAAGCTCTTTAAATAAATGATATTGTTGTGAAGACGCGCTACTATGGCGACCTTTCAATTGTGCAATGCGATTGTCTGCTTCTGCAATACGATCTTCATCCAAGGGGTGGGTTCTTAAGATAGCAGGAATATTTGCGGAATAATAATAACGTGCATTCATTTGCATCTTTTTAAAGAAACTAGGCATTCCCTCTGGATCAAAGTCAGCCTTGGTTAAAATATCCATCCCAATGCTATCTGCTTCTTTTTCATTTGAACGTATAAAACTAATGGTGTCTTTTTCAAAACTGTCCATTGCACCAATCATGGCACCTGTTCCTAGTGTGGGGTTAATTACACCCAATGCAATAGCTGCAAGTATTCCAGCTAATTTTGGAATCTGCATTTGTTTTTGGTGTTCAATCATCCGATAAAGATGGTGTAAACGAACGTGGGCCATCTCGTGGGCCATGACCGCAGCGAGTTCACTTTCATTTTGAGAAGCAAGAATCAGTTCAGTATTGACACCGATATAACCGCCAGGGCCTGCAAATGCATTGATTTCTTTGGATTTAACAATAAAAAAATAGGGTTTATCCATTTGGCCGTGTCTAGCAAGACGCGCGGCTAATTTATTGATATATCGATCGGCTAAAGGTGTTCTTAAAACTTGAGGAGATTGATTAATTTCTTTTTTAAATTGAACTTCAAGATCATCAAGTTCTTTATTTGAATAAGCGGAGAACCCAAAACATGTTGAATGTATCAGTAATAATAATGTTAAAATTCTTGTGAATTTCATGGTAATATCATCAAGCATGGATTGGAACACTCTAATTATGCCATAGACTATTAAAAAATTGAATAATTTGTTAACATTATTATATATTTGTTTTCACATCATCATTAGGTATTGATTATCTTGCAAGACGAATTTTATTTATTGCAAGCTTTGGAAGAAGCGAAGAAAGGTCGTGGGTTTTGTTCACCAAATCCTGCGGTGGGGGCTGTCGCTGTCAAAAATAATAAAATCATTGCCAAAGGTTATCATCATGCAGCTGGTCTTGCCCATGCTGAAATTGAATGTATGTCACAATTTCCTAAAAATACCCCAGGTGTGACTTTATATATTACGCTAGAACCTTGCAATCATTTTGGTAAAACTCCTCCTTGTGTCAATGCTATCGTAGAGCATGGTATACAAAAAGTTGTATACGGTTTACATGATCCCAACCAACTGGTACGCGCTTTAGATTCCAATGAAATTTTAAAAATGCATCAGATTGAAACATGCTCGATTTTACTCCCTGAAATAGAAGCCTTTTATCAGTCTTATGTTTATTGGACATTACATAATAAACCATGGGTTACAGCAAAATGGGCTCAAACCTTAGATGGTAAAAATGGTATAGAAGGAGACGCTATCCATTTTACAAATCAAGAAGCTTTTGATTTTACTCACCAAAATCGTTATCACACTGATATCATATTAAGTACAGCGCAAACCATATTAAACGATAACGCTCAATTTAATGTACGACTGCAAGATAAAGTGTATCCAAAACCTTTAGCTATTATTGATAGTCAATTGCGTTTAACTGGCCAAGAGGTTTGTTTTTCTCAAGCAAGGCCTGTGTGGATTTTTCACAATCATTTATATCAGCCTGCCAATCCCATTAAAAATGTACAATATATTTCATTAGACTCACATCCAGAGCATGGTTTAGATTTGTCTTTGGTTTTACAATGCCTAGCTCAAATTGGTTTCCATGATATCTGGGTTGAAGCAGGTGCGAAAATGATGGCTCAATTACATCATCAAGGTCTAGTTAATACCAGTATTATATATGTTGCGCCAGCAGTTTTTGGTGTGAATGGGATGTCGGCTTTTCAAACGCCTTTAATAAACTTTGAAAATGCAAAAAGTATTGAATGGTTTCCGATGGGAAGCAATGTTAGAGCAAAAATTAACTGGTAGGGGTCGATATGTTTACAGGATTGGTGGATGCTTTAGGAGAGGTGATTGAGTTTCGCCGACAACCTAAATCTGCATCCTTAACAATAAAATTTCCTTATACATCTGTTGTACTGGGTGAAAGTATTGCTGTGAATGGTGTATGTTTGACAGTCATGCAAGCAAGGCGTGATGAACTGAGCTTTGATGTTTCTTCTGAGACCCTTGCGATTACTAATCTGGGGCAACTTCAAGTCGGTGACACAGTCAATGGAGAAAGAGCACTTCAAGCCAATGCTCGTTTGGGTGGCCACTGGGTGACTGGGCATGTCGATACAATTACCCGTGTGATTTCTTTGGAATCATTAGATGAATATGTTAAACTAGTTATTGGTCCGTTTTCTGAGAGTCAAAGGTTTTATTTAATTAAAAAAGGCTCCATTACTGTTGATGGTGTCAGCTTAACCATTAATGAACTATCAGAAGACCAAATTGAGTTGATGCTTGTACCCCATACCATCCAAAACACTTGCTTTTCAAAGATAAAACTGGGACAAGTATTGAATATTGAATTTGATTATATGACGCGCACCATTGCTCATCAATTAAAGATGATGCTCAATGATGCTCATTTTAAAAAATTTTTGACACAGGATTAAAGAGGTCTTTTCATGTCGAATTTTAAAGATACCGTAGAAAACGCATTAAATGTCTTAAAAGCTGGCGGTATGGTAATTTTAGTTGATGATGAGCATCGTGAAAATGAAGGCGATTTAATTATGGCTGCCGAATTTGTCACCCCAGAAGCGATAAATTTCATGGCTAAATATGGTAGAGGCCTGATTTGTTTACCACTAACGGCTCAAAAAGCCCGTGATTTAAACTTATCATTAATGACCAGCCACAATGGCTCACCTTTTCAAACAGCTTTTACCGTATCCATTGAAGCAGCTTCTGGCATTGACACTGGTATTTCTGCAGCCGATAGAGCACATACCATTTTAACAGCAACTCATCCACATGCAAAAGCCTCTGATTTGATATCCCCAGGACATATATTTCCTTTGATCGCAAGAGATAAAGGTGTGCTCGAGCGTCGTGGTCAAACAGAAGGTAGTATTGATTTAATGAAATTGGCAGGACTTCAACCCGCTTCTGTGATTTGTGAAATCATGAATGAAGACGGGACCATGAGTCGGCGTGCAGAATTAGATGATTTTTCTAAAAAGCATCGCCTGCCTTTGCTATCCATTCAGGATATTTTTAATTATCGAGTTCAACAACAAAGTCTAGTTTCGGAAGAAATATCTGCAAGAATTCCTTTAGCAGGTTTAAGTGATTTCAAAATGACGGTTTTTCATAATCAATTTGATCCATACGAACATTTTGTTTTATCCAAACCACAAAAAGACCCCAAAAAACCACCATTGGTTCGTATTCATTCCGAATGTGTCACCGGAGACTTATTGGGTTCATTAAAATGTGACTGCGGTCCGCAATTACATCAATCCTTATCAATGATCAATGAAGAAGGTGGTTTTTTAATTTATTTAAAACAAGAAGGCCGGGGTATTGGCTTGGTCAATAAATTAAAAGCTTATGTCTTACAAGAATCAGGACTCGATACGGTCGATGCGAATATTAAACTTGGTTTACCCGTTGATAAAAGAGAGTATCATCTAGCCTATCAATTTTTAAAATTTTTCGGTTATAATACCATCCGATTAATGACCAATAATCCTCTTAAAATTAAAGCATTAGAGTTTTATGGTATTGCTGTACAAGAGCGCGTGTCTTTAGAGATTGAAACCAATCCTGAAAATAAAAAGTATATAGAAACCAAAATTAAAAAACTCGGCCATTATATTCAAAAAGGCCAGAGGGAGTAAACGATTCATGAATGTTTTAAAAGTTTCACAAGCTTTAGATGTTAAAGCTTGTCGTGTAGCTATTGTTGTTAGTATGTTTAATGAGTTCATTACTGGACGTTTAGAGTCTGGTTGTCTTAAACATCTTTTAAATAAAGGTGTTTTAGAAAACCATATCACAATCGTTGAAGTCCCTGGCGCTGTCGAGTTGCCATTGGTTGCAAAAAAATTAGCACAATCAAAAAAATATGATGTGGTCATTGTATTAGGTTGTGTAATCCGTGGCGATACAGATCATTATGATTATGTTTGTCAACAAGTGAGTTATGGATGTCAGCATGTTGCTTTGGAATTGGGGCTACCAGTGATTTTTGGAGTTCTCACAACCGACAATGAAGAGCAAGCACTTGCCAGGGTAGGCGGTCAGCATGGTCACAAAGGTGTCGATGTAGCAGAAGCTGCATTAGCAATGTTTGATATCATGAAAAAAATCCAATAAGGTGAGTGGTATGACACAATTTATTTTTATTACAGGCGGTGTGGTTTCTTCTTTAGGTAAGGGGATTGCAGCTGCTTCTTTGGGTGCTATTTTAGAAGCACGTGGTTTAAAAGTGACTTTAATTAAATTAGACCCTTATATCAACGTTGACCCTGGCACCATGAGTCCTTTTCAACATGGGGAAGTCTATGTTACCCATGATGGCGCTGAAACCGACCTTGATTTAGGTCACTATGAACGTTTTATCAATACCACCATGACCAAGATGAATAACTTCACTTCCGGTCGTATTTATGAAAACGTCATTAAAAAAGAACGTCGTGGTGATTACTTAGGAAGTACCGTTCAAGTCATTCCCCATATTACCAATGAAATAAAACGTTGTATTAAACAAGGTGCTGAAAACGTTGATGTGGCATTAGTTGAAATTGGTGGAACAGTCGGTGACATTGAATCGCTGCCATTTTTAGAATCTATTCGTCAAATGCGTATGGAATTGGGTGCTAAAAACACGGTATTTATTCATTTAACCTTGGTTCCTTACATCGCAACTTCAGGTGAAACCAAAACCAAACCAACACAACATTCGGTTAAAGAATTACGTTCTATTGGTATTCAGCCTGATGTTTTAATTTGTCGTTCCGAACAAGCGCTTTCTGAGCATGACAGAGAAAAAATCGCTTTATTTAGTAATGTTGCTAAAAAAGCTGTAATTAGCTTACCTGATGCGAAAAGTATTTATCAAATCCCTATGATTTTAAAAGCAGAAGGTTTGGATGAGGCGGTGGTTGAACTTTTAGATATTAAAGCAAAAGCCGCAGATTTATCAGATTGGCAAAAAGTAGTGGATGCCCAATTTTCACCTCAACAACATGTCAAAATTGCAATTGTTGGTAAATACACAGAATTAAGTGATGCCTATAAGTCTATTAATGAATCATTGATGCATGCTGGTATTGATACCCATACAAAAGTTGAATTGCTTTACTTGGACGCCGATAGAATTACTCAAGAAGGCACAGAGCTCTTAAAAGATGTGCAAGGAATATTAATTCCAGGTGGATTTGGACACCGTGGTATTGAAGGTAAAATCAAAGCCATTCAATATGCTCGTGAAAATCAAATTCCATTCTTTGGAATTTGCTTAGGCATGCAAACCGCTGTGATTGAATTTGCCCGAAATGTTGCAGGTTTACATGATGCTAACTCGACAGAGTTTGATAAAAACACCCCTTATCCTGTGATTGGTTTAATTCAAGAATGGCGAAATGCTGATGGTCTTTTAGAACAACGTGATGAGCAAGCTAATTTGGGTGGAACAATGCGATTAGGTGCTTATTACTGTGAAGTGCAGCCTAAAACCTTAGCGCAAAAGATTTATCAAAAAGATAAAATTGTAGAGCGTCATCGCCACCGTTATGAAGTCAACGAAAACTTCGTTAAAGATTTAGAAAAACATGGTTTGGTTGTTTCAGGACGCGCAGCTGATAGTACTTTGGTGGAAATGGTTGAATTACCTAGCCATCCATTCTTTATAGCTTGTCAGTTCCATCCAGAATTTTTATCTACACCAAGAAAACCACATCCAATTTTTGTGAATTTCGTTAAGGCAGCAGCAAAGTTATAAGGGAGTTAAGATGAATATCAATGGAATACCTGTCGGATTGCAATATCCTTTTTTTCTGATTGCAGGACCTTGCGTCATTGAAAGTGAAAGCATGGCAATGCAGACGGCAGAGGCTTTAAAAAAAATAACTGAGGAATTAAATATTCCATTGATTTACAAATCTTCCTTTGATAAAGCGAATCGCTCATCGGGAAATAGTTACCGGGGGCCAGGCCTTGCCAAGGGCTTAGAAATCTTAAATCAGGTCAAACAAGAGTTTGGTTTGATGATTTTAACGGATGTGCATGAAGATACACCTTTTGATGAAGTAGCGGCAGTGGTCGATGTTTTACAAACCCCTGCTTTTTTATGTAGACAAACCAACTTTATTAAAAAGGTTTCAGAAACAGGCAAAGTCATTAATATCAAAAAAGGCCAGTTTTTATCACCTTGGGAAATGAAGCATGTAGTTGAAAAAGCAAAATCCACAGGCAACCAAAATATTATGGTTTGTGAACGAGGCGCTTCTTTTGGTTATAACAATCTCGTTTCTGATATGCGCTCTATAGCCATTATGCGTGATACCAACTGTCCGGTGGTATTTGATGCGACACATTCGGTTCAACTACCTGGTGCAGGCAATGGTTCATCAAGTGGAAATCGTGAGTTCGTACCTGTTCTTGCAAGGTCTGCTGTTGCGGCTGGTGTTTCTGGTCTATTTATGGAAACTCATCCTAATCCTGATGAAGCATTAAGTGATGGCCCAAACAGTTGGCCGCTACACTTAATGAAGCCTTTATTACAACAATTAAAAGATATTGATCAAGTGCTTAAAGCTTCAGATCGATGGTTGGAGATGGAGGTATAATATGACAGAACAAAAAAAACCATGGCCTGGACGAACTGGACATGTTTTAGCCTGGTTAGGCACTATGCCGTTTATCATTGCTTTAATCGTGAGTTTAAGCCCATATCGTTTACATGTCTGGCCTTTCTTAGTGGTTTTGGTTAGCACCTATGCGGCAATGATTGTGACATTTATTGCAGGAACCCATTGGGGCTTATCGGCACATATTCCAGAAAATAAAGCTAAAAAAGTCATGATATTCAGTAATCTGATTACGCTCTTTGCCTGGTTAGGGATTTTATTTCCTTCATGGTTAATCAGCTGGATAATTGTTTTAAGTTGTTATTGGTTAGCTTATGCTATCGATAAAATCATTGCACGCCATGGCGGTAGTGATGCACAGTATTTAAAAATGCGACTGCATATCACAACCGTTGTCACTGTTATCTTGTTTGTTTTGGTATTTCTTGGACGGTTTGAGTTGTAAAAAAAGCCCTATTTTAAGGGGCTTTTTTATATATACGCAAAAGTTTGAGGTGTTAAACCTGCCAAAACTATTGATGTCCTCCCCACCCTAAAAGACGAGGATTTCTCTGGCCATGCGTTCATGA
>DNMA01000145.1 GCA_003489505.1 Legionellales bacterium
AAATCAGTTAAAATTAATGCAAAATGATTAGATTTTTTTGGCGAAATGAATAAATCTATTGGCTTTGAGTGTAAAAAAGTTTACAATCGCTGCCAAATTTAAGATTGATCCTTAAGGAGTGGAAAATGGCTGTACAACAAAATAAGAAATCTCGTTCAAGACGAGATATGCGTCGTTCGCATGATGCTTTAACTTTACCTACATTGTCAGTAGATCCAGTCTCTGGTGAAACTCACTTACGTCACCACATGACTGCTGATGGTTACTATCGTGGCCGTAAAGTAATCGATGTAGAAAAAACTGTTTACGAAGATAATGAGTAATTCTCTTGGAACTCATTACTTTAGCAATTGATGCAATGGGTGGTGATCATGGTCTATCTGTGATCATCCCTGCATCAATGAATGCCCTAAAAAGTTCCAACAATTTACACCTCTTACTGGTTGGTCAAGAATCCTTGATCAAACAAAGTCTAAAAAACTATCCCGAATCTCTAACTTCACGTTGTCAAATTATTCATGCGCCTGAAACGGTCGAAATGAATGAATTACCCTCTTTAGCATTACGAAACAAGAAGCAATCTTCGATGCGTATTGCAATTAATTTGGTGAAAGAAGGTCAAGCCCATGCTTGCGTCAGTGCAGGCAATACAGGTGCTTTAATGGCGACTGCTCGCTTTGTTTTAAAAACCATGCCCGGAATCGATAGACCCGCTATTATTGCAGAATTACCTAGTCGACGCGGTAAAACTCGTGTGATTGATTTAGGTGCCAATGTAGACTCTTGCGCTGAACATTTATTTCAGTTTGCAGTGATGGGTTCTGCTTTAATTCAGGCAGTTGACCATATTAGCCAACCTAAAATTGGTGTTTTAAATATTGGTGTTGAAGAAATCAAAGGTAATGACCAAGTTAAACAAACCGCTTATCGTCTCAATGAATGTAAATTATTAAATTACATCGGTTATGTTGAAGGAGATGATATCTATTTAGGTGATGTTGATTTAATTGTTTGTGATGGTTTTGTTGGTAATGTTGCTTTAAAAGCCAGCGAAGGCTTGGCGAAAATGATTATGAAGCAACTCAAAGAAGTTTTTTATGAAAATTGGTTTACAAAATTAATTGGTATTATCGCAATGCCAGTGATTAAACGTCTTAAAGTTCGTCTCGATCCTGCACGTTATAATGGCGCCACATTGATTGGTTTAAATGGAATTGTGATTAAAAGTCATGGCGGAGCATCGGTGCTGGGTTTTCAAAATGCTATTGAACAAGCAATTCTTCAAGTACAAAATAATGTCGTACATTTAGTACGTGAAAAAATTAATGATTTTATGAATCAAGGTTTAATTTTATAACGAATTAAGGATTTGAAAATGATACGTTTGGCTTGTATGTTTCCGGGTCAAGGTTCCCAGTCTATTGGTATGTTAAAGTCGTTATCTGAATCAGATGCGCTCATTCAAGAAATCTTTCAAACAGCACAAAATGTATTGGGTATCGATTATTGGGATATGGTTCAAAATGGACCTGAAACTGCCTTAAATGATACTTTAAATACGCAAGTGGTCATGTTAATTGCAGACGTAGCTCTTTATCGCTATTTACGTCAGCATGGTATGCCACAAGCAGAAATGATGGCGGGTCATAGTTTAGGTGAATATGCTGCTTTAGTTTGTGCAGATGCGATATCTTTTGAAGATGCGCTGAAGTTGGTTAAAAAACGCGCTCAATTAATGCAGCAAGCTGTGCAGGGCGTTGACGGTGCGATGGCTGCAATTATTGGCTTAACTGACGAAGATGTTAGAAAAATTTGTGATAAAATTGCTGCAAGTCATCCAAATATGGTAATATCTCCCGCAAATTTTAATGCACAAGGTCAAGTGGTGATTGCTGGCCATAAAGTTTTAGTTGAGCAAGCGATTGCTGAATTTGAACAAATGGGCGCAAGAATGGCAAAAATGATACCTGTCAGTGTGCCTTGTCATTGTGATTTAATGAAGCCTGCTGCTGCAGATTTTTTGAATGAATTAGCGCAATACCATTTCAAAAAACCTGCATGTAAAGTCATCAGTAATGTTGATTTAAGCATTTATGAGTCGGCTGATGATATTCGTCGCTTGTTAGCTGAACAGCTTTATAAGCCTGTTCGTTGGACGGATACCTTGGCACTTTTTGTTGATGAAGGCATTGAAGCATGTATTGAGTGTGGACCTGGCAAAGTATTGTCTGGTTTGGCAAAAAGAACAGTGCCCGGTTTAAAAAATATGTTTTGTTATGAACCACAACACTTACCAGTATGGGAATAAGATCAATGAGTGACCAAAAAAAAGTAGTATTAGTCACCGGCGCAAGTCGGGGAATTGGAAGAGCGATTGCGCAAGAATTGGCCAATAAAGGCTGTTATGTTGTTGGAACTGCAACAACAGATAAAGGGGCAAATGCTATTTCTGATTATTTAGGTGAAAATGGTCAGGGTTTTGTTTTAAATATTCGTGAACCTGAATCATCTGAACAATTAATTGAAGCTTTAGCAGCCAAGCAATTGGCGCCACAGATTTTAATTAATAATGCTGGTATTACTGCAGATAACTTATTATTAAGAATGTCCGACGAAGAATGGTTTGATGTAATTGAAACCAACTTAACCGGTGTATTTAAAATGACTCGTGCGTGCATTAAAAACATGTTTAGAGCGCGCTGGGGTCGCATAGTCAATATCGCCTCTGTAGTAGGGGTAACTGGTAATTCTGGTCAGGTCAACTATACTTCTACTAAGGCTGGCTTAATAGGCTTTTCGAAGTCTTTGGCACAAGAGATGGCCAGTCGAAACATTACAGTTAATGTAGTGGCGCCTGGTTTTATTGAAACTGATATGACTGCTGTTTTACCGGATATGGTGAAAGAGGAGTTATTAAAACGTATTCCAATGAAGCGTTTGGGTCAACCTGAAGATATTGCAAAAACTGTTGCTTTTTTAGTGTCAGATGATGCAAGCTATATAACAGGCCAAACAATTCATGTGAACGGTGGGATGTACATGGTATAATAATTATACTAAAATAGTTCCATGTTATATTTTGATATAAATTTATAGAGGAATCGATTACGATGAGTACTGTAGCAGAAAGAGTTCGAAAAATTGTTGTTGAACAATTAGGTGTTAAAGAAGAAGAGTTACGCAATGATGCTTCTTTTG
>DNMA01000183.1:0-1511 GCA_003489505.1 Legionellales bacterium
GAAAAAACATTACAAAAATTAATTAAAAGAGAAGCGCTTTTGACAAGAAAAGAGATATTAATTTTGAAAAAAGATTTGGTTGAGCTGGGAAAAAAGGTGGAAAAACTAAAGCCATTGGAAAACGAATCCTTAGCAGCTCAAGCTCCATATAATTTAGCTCAGTTAAATCATGATGAAATTGAAAGAGATTTAAAAGATAAAGAAAATAAATTAACTTTAGAAAAGGGGAAAAAAAAATTCTTTCGTTTTCTAACTGCTAACCCCGAGACAGTTAGAATCCTAGAGGAAGAAGTTGTCAAATTAACTGCTACACTTACTCAACAAAAATCTTCTTTAGAACAACTTGAAAATACATATAATTTAAAAAAAGCAAGCTATCAAAATGCTGATAGAGAATTATCAAGTGAAAGAAAAAGCAAAGAAAAGGAACTCGAAACTTTAAAAGGAAAATTAAATTTAGCATCAGCTAATACAAAACAATCAACTTTGACAGACTTAGGGGATCTAATAAATAAACATCGTTCTGAAATTGCAAAATTGTCTGATACTGTAATATCACAAGCAGAACATATAAAATCAGATGTAAGTACTGTGTCTAGCTCACTAGAGTCAACAGTACCTACAGAATCAGATTCAAGTACAGTTTCTAGTTCACCAGTAGTCATTACCCCTGAGCAATTTAAAGAATCTTTAAAAGCTCTTTTAATTGATCCCAAAAAAGATACTCTTGTTCTCTACCCCTTCTCTCAAAAACTTTATGACCTTAGTCTGGCGCGTCTTGAGGGGGATGATCATAAAAATGCTGAATACTTGATTGCATTAAATCAAATCATTGCAAGTATTAATCCTAATGATTCTAAGTCAATTGAGGAAGGGATTGCATTATTGACAGAACTTGAAAAAATTAAATTTGAGAATAAAAAAGGACTATCATCTTGGCGTTCAAATACCAGTCAATTAATTGATGAAGTGAAAAGCTTTTTTGAAACTCGTTTGGAGGTTGTTCAAACCATAAAATCAGGTGATTTATTAACGAGTGAGAACTTAGAGAGTAAAATAAAACAAATAAATGCAGAGTTGGATGAACAAAAAAACCCTGATCCAGTTACAAATCCGTTTTTAGCTTGGGTAGAGGAAGTCATAAAATCTTTTATTGGTTGGCTTGCCACAAAAAAAGGAATGAGTTTCCAAGAATATAATGCCTCTTTAAAGCTGGTTCAAGAATCTTTGACATTAGGAGCCTTGCTTTATTGTGCCATAATTACTTTGCTTACTACACCTTCAAGCAGGGTAAATACTACAGCACAACAATTTACACATAAAGATGAAAATGCTCCAAATGATACTGTGCTATTTGGGCCATCTGCTGGTGGATGATAAATACTTTTCCAGTTATGAAGTTATCTAGAGAATTAAAGTAGAAGGAAATGAAGAAAGATTTTGGTCGGGACGGAAGGATTTGAACCTTCGACCCCTAGCACCCCATGCTAGTGCGCTACCAGGCTGCGCTA
>DNMA01000183.1:1825-9449 GCA_003489505.1 Legionellales bacterium
CCAGGCTGCGCTACGCCCCGAAGTAGTGAATGATAAAACTTATTGTGAAAAATAACAATATCTAATTTTAGTTTTTCTCATCTTTAATGATTTCAATCAATGCATCTTCCATATGATGTAGGGTGATTGGACTATCCCTTAAGATTTGTAGCAGGGTAGAAATATCTAGTCTTTTGTTTTGACTCATAAACTCTTTTTTCATATCTGATGCTTCTTCCCAGGCTTTTGCAAAACTGATGGTTATCGCCTTGGGATAATTTAAAATAGCCGCTCTGGTTTCTTGTAAACTGCCCATGGGTTTGGGTATCCCATCTGAGACGTTCACTATCCCATGAAAACTCACCACCGTTCCCAAATACTTCAAGATTTCAGCTAAATCCTTGACGTAGATATGATTAATAAATGGTGCCTCACCGGGGGTGATGATAGGTGATTGCTCTTTGGGCGTTCGATGAGGGCCATAAATTCCAGCGGTTCGAAGTCTTGCACAAGGGATGTGATGTTCTTGACAAAAGTCTTCTAAATACTGTTCGGCAGACCAACGCTGCTGTTGCCTAGGAGTTGTGATATGACAAGCTGACTGCTCATGGACCCATTCTCCAAAATGTTGTCCATAGACACCACTAGAGCCGATATAAATGATTTTTTTGGGCAGGTGAGGTAATTGAAGGAGACATTTTTTGAGGAGTTCATCTTCCTCAAATTGAGCTAATGGTGGAACAAAATAATAAAAAATATCCTCGGCTTCAACAGGAATGGGGGTATTCTCAATATCAATGACGATGTGTTGCATACCACTAGGAAGAAACTCAGGTCTCTTCCTAGAAATGCCAAGCACGCTATGCTGGTCATTTAGCAGAAGGTGTGCAAGAAATTCTGCAGTATAGCCATAACCCACGAGAATATGTCGAGACATGATTAATAGTCTGCAAACAAGTCATAATGGTCGCTATCGATGACAGAGACCTCCAACATATCTCCAACTTTGACCTCTGGATGATAAGGCAAATAGACTAGGCCATCAATTTCTGGTGCATCAGCATTACTTCTTGCAATGATTTGTTCGTCTTGTACGGCATCGATTAAGACCTCAATGACACGGCCTCTTTTGGCTTTAAGTTTGTTGTAACTGATTTCAGCCTGAACTTCCATAAAGCGCTCAAAACGTGATTGCTTGAGGTCATCTGGCACCGGATCAGCAAGCTCATTTGCTGCTGCGCCTTCAACGGGAGAGTACTGGAAACAACCGACTCTATCTAATTGGGCCTCTTTTAAGAAGCTGATGAGTTCTTCAAAATCTTCTTCTGTCTCACCAGGAAAACCCACAATGAAAGTCGAACGAATGGTTAAATCAGGACAAATTTCTCTCCATTTTTGAATACGTTTTAAGGTGTTTTCTTGGTTGGCAGGGCGACGCATAGCTTTAAGTATTTTAGCGCTAGCATGCTGTAAAGGAATATCAATATAGGGTAAAAGACCTTTGTTACTCATCAGTGGAATAATGTCATCCACATGCGGATAAGGGTAAACATAATGTAGACGCACCCAGATACCTAATTCACTTAAGGCCTTACACAAATCATAAAACTTGGTTTGAAAGGCTTGGTCTTTCCAAGTCACTGACTCATATTTTTTATCCACACCATAGGCAGAAGTATCTTGTGAAATCACCAGTAATTCTTTGACTCCTGCTTCTTTAAGTTTATGCGCCTCAGCAAGTAACTGATTAAATGAGTAGCTTTGTAACTTGCCTCGCATGGAAGGAATAATGCAGAACGTACAATGATGATTACAGCCTTCTGAAATTTTTAAGTAAGCATAGTGTCTGGGTGTGAGTTTGATGCCTTGAGGAGGAATGAGTTGGGTAAAAGGGTCAGCTGGTGGTGGTACATGGCGATGCACCGCTTGAATCACCTCTTCATAGGCATGAGGGCCACTAATATGTAATACATCAGGGCATACAGCTTTGATTTTATCGGCTTTTGCGCCTAAGCAACCGGTGACAATCACTCGGCCATTAATGGCCATCGCTTCTTGGATGGCTTGCATGGATTCTTCAATTGCGGATTCTACAAAACCACAGGTATTGATGATGACAACATGAGCATCTTCATAACTATTGACTAAATCATAACCTTGGGCTTTTAATTGCGTGATAATGCGTTCTGAATCAACCAGGGCTTTTGGGCAGCCGAGGCTTACGAAACCAATTTTGGGATTGACCATATGATGTATTCCAATAAACTAAACTGGGGGTATTATAGTGTAAAAAATAAATTTTTGTATAATTTTTAAGGGCTTCGCGTGTTAATCGCGCCTTTATCTTGATTTGCAAACTCATTTATTTTATCGGAGGCTGTTTTTGCCCAAGAGTCAAAATGAGAAATACCTAAAGCATCACGAGAGGTAGGGTAAGGAGTATTATCAATGATGATTGTAATTTGGTCTGGTTTATAACCAGCTTTGGCGGCGCCTGTTAAGATATTATTTGCAATATCTTTTCTCAGCTCTTCTGCAGATTGATTTTTGGTTGATTCATTAGATGGGGAATTGACAATAAAGGTTAAAGGTGGATTTTGGTCTTTTTCTCTAAACTTTTTACATATATCACCAACAATTGCTTGGACTGCATAAGGGTGTTCAAATCCATAAGCATTGGAATAGTAAGCATGGGGTTTAACGCCAACGAGTTTGAATTGGTCTGGCCTTAGATTTTTACCATATTGTTTATTGAGTTCTTGGGTGCATTTAGCTTTTAAAGTTTTGAGATGACTTAAAATTGCTTGTCTTTCACTCTCATCACGAAGTGAAGGATTTAAAACAGTTTCTTTGTTTTGATATTGCTCAATTAATACATCTAAAATTTGATGATTCATATAAGCGTCCAAAAGATATCTTTTACCCGACTGTAGTCTCTGCTCATCAAATTCTCCTTTGACTAAATCCTCAACCAGTTGTTGATTTTCTGCCATCGTATTCAACAGCTCTTGTCTGAGGGGATTAGAGTCATCTAATCTTTGTGCAAGAGTTAAGATTGTTTCTTCAAATACTGGGTTGAATTTTTTTATGATGTCACTTGGATTACTGGGCATGCTATTTACTCTTTTTTCAGTATAAGATTTAGTATAATTATAAAACACTTTGTGTTTTTGGTCAAACTAGTCCCAGGCTGGGATAGCATTTTGCCCAAAGAGTTCTTGAGCTTTTTTCATGACTGCCTGGCTATGCATGCATTGTACAAACTGCTTAAGTTTATCCTGGTTTTTATCAAGGGTTCTTACCACGATGATGTTGGCATAAGGTGAGTCTTTGCTTTCTAAAAACAAAGCATCTTTTGCAGGATTTAATCCAGCCGGAATCGCAAATGTTGTATTGATGACGGCCGCATCAACGTCTTGCAACATTCTGGGGAGTTGAGCAGCATCGAGCTCTTTAATGTTTAAATTTTTAGGATTGGTTTGAATATCATGAATACTCAATAAGGGTTTTTGAGGTAAGGTAATTAAGCCTGCTGATTGTAATAATAATAGTGCTCTGGTTTGATTACTGGGGTCATTGGGTACAGAAATCATAGCGGCATTGGGGATATCTCTAAGATTTTTATAACGGCTAGAATAAATACCCATAGGGTAGATGAAGGTTTTACCAATCACCGATAAAGGATAATGACGGGCTTGAATACTTGACTCTAAAAAGGGGCGATGTTGGTAAATGTTCATATCCAAAGAACCATCAGACAAGGCTTCATTGGGTAAGTTATAATCGCTAAATTCGATAATTTTTACATTTAAACCATATTGCTCTTTAGCAACCTGTTGGCCAACTTTAGCCAGATCGGTTTCAGGGCCGGCAATGGTTCCTACGACGATATCGGCTTTAGTTTTAGGTTGTTGGTTGCAGCCAAATAACATGATAGTGACCAAAATAATAAAAGTTTTTTTGATAAATGACATTTTAAAATCAACTCCTAATGCTGAATTTTTTTGCGAATGTGTTGCCCTAACCATTGAATGAGTTGGACCATCATAATGAGGATGACCACTGTCCAAACCATCACTTCGGTATCAAAGCGTTGATAACCATAGCGAATGGCTAAGTCTCCTAATCCACCACCACCAATGGCACCTGCCATGGCTGAATAACCAATTAAGGTAATGCTCGTCATGGTGATAGCATCAACCAGAAGAGGGATGGTTTCTTTAAAAAGCATTTGCTGAATAATTTGAAAAGGGTTGGCACCAATAGAGGCCGCGCATTCTAAAATCCCATCAGGAATTTGCTCATAGGCTTGAGCTGTGAGTCGAGCAAATAAAGGGGTTGCACCTAAGGTTAGTGGGATGATAGCTGCGTTGATACCAATGGCAGAACCCAGTAGCCAGCGCGTAAAAGGCAGTAAAGCGACCATCAGAATGATAAATGGAATGGAGCGAGACATGTTAATGATTAGGGCTAAACATTTGGCTATAGTTTTTTGGGGATGCAGCCGTTCGCTGATATATAAAAGCGTGCCAATCGGCCAACCCAGTAAAACAGCGCCTAGAGTGCTAAGCAAGACCATATACATTGTTTGTGCACTTGCATTGATGATTTCAGTGATGAATGTGTTCAACATAGCCTAATACTTCTCCAATCAGTTGATGGTGTTGACATTGTTTGAGAAAGGTCTCGATTTGCTTGGGTTGTTCGCCATCCATACTCACGAGCATGACCCCACATTGCGTTGCTTGATGGTGGTCGATTTGCGCTGAAAGAATATTGATATCAATATTGAGTTGACGACACATCTCGCTAATAAAAGGAATGGTGGCGCCTTCTCCAGGAAATAGTACCCGCAAAATGGAATGCTTATTTTGTTCATCCGATAATTGATTCAGAATGAAGTGTGGAAGTTGTTGAGCAATATCGCCATACAATGACTCACGAATTAAACTACCCTTTTGGCGTAAAAGATTAGGCCATTCACTTAATTCAACAATCTCGCCTTTTTTCATTAAAGCTAGACGGTGACAAATCTTTTTAGCAACTTGCATATCATGGGTTATCATGACTAAAGTGATTTGGTATTGTCTTTGTATCTCTAATAATAAATTCAAAATGGCTTGGGTATTTTTAGGGTCAAGGGCTGCTGTTGCTTCATCACATAATAAAATAGATGGCTGAGTACTTAAGGCTCTTGCAATGGCTACACGTTGTTTTTGTCCACCACTGAGCTGTTCTGGAAAAGCCAATTGTTTATCACTTAAGCCGACAATGTCTAGAAGCTCTTGGCAGCGTTGATGAATTTCTTCTTGGCTTTTACCTTGGATTTTCATCGGCAGGGCAATATTTTCTAAAACCGTTTGTTGACTCAAGAGCTGATAGTTCTGAAAGATCATCCCAATTTTTTGGCGTGCCTGTCTTAATTCTTTAGGATTTAATGCCATGAGATTTTGGCCATTGACCCAAACCTCACCTTGTGTGGGGCGCTCTAAGAGATTGATACAGCGCAATAGCGTCGATTTGCCCGCACCGCTGCCACCAATAATGCCAAAAATTTCACCTTGAGCAATATTTAAAGAAATATCTTTGAGAACCTGGTGTTCATTAAAACTTTTGTAGAGATGTCGTAAACTAATCATAGATGTGAGTACCGTTTGTAAAACTATAGGATACGGCCATCGTCGAGGTATCGCTTTAGCCGTGTTTTCAAGTATAAACTTGAGCGCCTGCAAGCTGAAATGATTCAAATCCGCGCTAAGAACATGCTACCTTGAAATCAGGGTAAATGCAATGGATTTATGTGACCTAAAAAAAGGCTGGATGCGCTTTTAATAACCTTTGAAGATGCGTTAGAACTATGACATAATGAAGCGATTAAAATAGAATATAAAGGGGCAATGATGGATGATAATAAACAAAAAGCATTATCAGCAGCTTTAAGCCAAATTGAACGTCAATTTGGTAAAGGTTCGGTAATGCGCATGGGGGATGTGCAAGCAGCTCGAGATATTGAAGCGATTTCAACAGGCTCTTTAGGGTTGGATATTGCTTTAGGTATTGGTGGCTTACCTCGTGGTCGAATCGTTGAAATTTATGGTCCTGAATCTTCAGGTAAAACCACTTTAACTTTACAAGTGATTGCCGAATGCCAAAAGATAGGCGGAACTTGTGCTTTTATTGACGCTGAGCATGCACTAGATCCTTCCTATGCCGAAAAACTCGGTGTGAAAGTCGATGAGTTGGTGATTTCTCAACCTGATACAGGCGAACAGGCTTTAGAAATCACAGACATGTTGGTTCGCTCTGCAGCAGTGGATGTGATAATTGTTGACTCGGTCGCTGCTTTAACCCCTAAAGCAGAAATTGAAGGTGAGATGGGTGATTCTCATGTCGGTTTACAAGCACGTTTAATGTCTCAAGCCTTACGTAAACTGACGGCCAATATCAAGCGTTCTAATACCTTAGTCATATTCATTAACCAAATTCGTATGAAAATTGGTGTCATGTTTGGTAGCCCTGAAACGACAACAGGTGGTAATGCCTTAAAGTTTTATGCTTCTGTTCGTTTAGATATTCGACGTATTGGTTCGATTAAAAAAGGCGAAGATATCTTAGGAAATGAAACCAAAGTGAAAGTGGTCAAGAATAAAGTGGCCCCACCTTTTAGAACTGCAGAATTTGATATTTACTACAACGAAGGTATTTCTAGAGAAAGCGAAATCATCAATTTAGCAGTACAATTAGGCTATATTGAAAAATCAGGCGCTTGGTACAGTTACAAAAATGAAAAAATTGGCCAAGGTAAAGATAATGTTCGCGTATATCTAAAAGATAATCCAAAAGTTGCCCAAGAGCTTGAACAACAAATTCGTAAAGAATTTTTGACTAGTCAACGCGCTACTGCGACTGTTGAAACAGAAGAAGATGAATTAGCATTGAATGAATAAGCCCATGAATGCGGCGCTGAGCTTTTTAGCTCGGCGCGAATATAGCCAAAAAGAATTAAGTGAACGCCTGTGTCGGCAATATCCCAAAGAAGAAGTAGATGAGGTGATTGCCACATGTGTTCAAAAACGTTTATTAAGTGATGAACGTTTTGTTGAGTCCCGAATACGTCATCGGATTCAACAAGGTTATGGCCCAAAATGGATTGAACAGGATTTACGCCATCATGGTATTGAACATGATTTAATCATGACCCATTTACCAGATGATGAAAACTTTTGGACTGAACAAGCATATCGCTTGATTGAGAAAAAAAACCAAAACACAGATAAAGATATACAAAAGTTACAACGCTTTTTGTATCAAAAAGGTTACAGTCAACGATATATTAGTCAAGCTTTAAAACGAATGAGAGATATATGAAAAAGATGGATAGTGCTGCCATTCGTAGCGCATTTTTAGATTTTTTTGCCCAACAAGGGCATCAAGTGGTTGCTAGTAGCTCTTTAGTGCCTGCACAAGACCCCACTTTATTATTTACTAATGCGGGGATGGTGCAATTTAAAGATGTATTCCTTGGAACTGAGCAGCGTTCTTATCAACGTGCAACCAGTGTACAACGTTGTGTTCGCGCTGGTGGTAAACACAATGATTTGGAAAATGTCGGTTTTACCACAAGACATCATACTTTTTTTGAAAT
>DNMA01000183.1:9767-10006 GCA_003489505.1 Legionellales bacterium
ACATCATACTTTTTTTGAAATGTTAGGAAATTTTAGTTTTGGCGATTATTTTAAAAAAGATGCTATTCGTATGGCTTGGACTTTTTTAACTGAAGTGTTATCCATTCCCAAAGAACGTTTATGGGTCACCGTTTATGAAGAAGACCTCGAATCTGAAAAAATCTGGATCGATGAAATGGGCGTAGACCCCCAACGTGTCACACGCTGTGGGGCAAAAGATAATTTTTGGGCCATGGGTG